>CAZNTR010000012.1:0-38503 GCA_964575925.1 uncultured Chitinophagales bacterium | reverse complement strand
AAATTCTGGTCGAATTTTACGATTGTGACGCTAAGGCGATTGACGATGTTGATCATGTTGAGCGTGTCCTCCTAGATGGAACTAAAGAAGCGAAAGCAACCATCATTTCTCATAATTTTCACAAGTTCAGTCCGCATGGAGTTAGTGGAACGGTTGTTATTGCGGAGTCACACGTTGCAATTCACACTTGGCCAGAATATGGTTATGCTGCAGTAGATATTTTCACTTGTGGAGAAACTATTGATCCTTGGGTCATTCAAGAATACTTGAAGGAGCATTTTAATTCTCAAAAAGTATCTAGTATGGAGCTAAAAAGAGGTCTATTCAAAGTTGGACCAGGCGAGGAGTTGTTGTTTAAACCAAAAGACGCTGCCGCTATAAGTTTTTATAAATAAATTTCGTACAGATTATTCAATCTGTAACACCTAAACAGGTTTTTATCGCTGATAAACCTTACCTGGTGTACTATATGGTTACTTAAAAAAAGTGACTTTAAGCGTTGAACCGATTCAGGTTTTAAAACACTCTGCTAAACAGAGTGTTTTTTTTATTTCATAAGAATGTGATGTTGAATCATACAAATTAATTAAAAAGCAAAAAAATGGGCTTTCAATACAACGAATATTATAACGAACAAAGTGGTTTAACCATTGGTATTAAACGCGTTTTGTTTTCTGAGCAAACTCCTTATCAATCTGTAGAAGTTTTTGAAACAGATACTTGGGGCAATTTTATGACGATAGATGGAATGGCCATGTTGTCTGAGAAAGATGAGTTTGTTTATCATGAAATGATTACTCATCCAGCACTATTTGCTCACCCAAATCCGAAAAGAGTATTAATTATCGGCGGTGGAGATGGAGGAACAGCTCGTGAAGTGCTCAAACATCGCTCTGTTGAGCATGTAGATCTGGTAGAAATAGATGAAGCGGTAGTTCGTGCTTCTAAATTGTTTATGCCACATGTTGGCGATTTTGACAATCCAAAGCTTCATGTTTTATATGAAGATGGAATTACTTTCATGAAAAATGTAACGAATCCTTATGACGTTATCATAATTGATGGTTCAGATCCGGTTGGACCAGCAGAAGGCTTATTCAAAAAACAATTTTATATTGATTGCCACAATGCTCTTTCCGATAATGGTGTACTTACGGCTCAATCAGAATCGCCATTTGTTGAAAAATACCATGACAGTATTCGTTCAATTATTAAAGCAACAAGCGAAACGTTTTCAGTTGCTAAGCTTTACACTGCTTTTATTCCATTGTATCCTACTGGATTTTGGTGTTTAACTTTTGCTTCAAAAGGAATCGATCCACATTCAGAAGAAGTTTTGGCTAGAGTTAAAGCTGGTTTAGAAAATTTTGGCGATGGTCTTAAGTATTACAATGAAGATATGCATACAGGCGCATTTGCCTTGCCTAATTTTGTTAAACAAATTTTAAGTAAATAAATCGATTTTAAAAAAATCTTTTTAAGCCACCGCTTTTGGTGGCTTTTTTTTGTCACAATATTTAGCTACTCCATAAACTCGATTTTGTCGTTTTTATACTTCGAAATCGCTAGAAATGGCCAATTTTTTGTAGAAACAACTTTTCAAAGGAAGTTCAATTTTGGTTTTTGATGAAATTCGATTCTCAAACCACAATAAATATCTCATAGTTTCTTTATTCTTTACAAATGAAATATGTCTTCTTCATCTTACCCATTTATTTCGTCTCGTTTAGTCAATCAAACGGGCAAACAAGGTTTGATGATTTAATAAGCTATGAACTTGAAGTTTCTACCTTAATTGATCTTGGATATCTCGAAGCCAACGTTATTCAAACAAGTGATACAGTGTTTATTGAAAAAGGGGATGTATTTACAATAAATTCTGTTCTAATTAGCCCAGATTCACTTGAGCTTGATCGTTTTTATTCAGGTTTTAAAGAACTTATTTGTAGTAAGAGTGCTATTTCTGATTTAATTAAGGTTGTTAGCGATAATCTGATAAAGGAAATGAGATTTATGGCAAGGGTAAATCAAGATTCTATTCACATTAATAAAGAAACAAAAAAAGTTGATATTTATTTAAGTGTCGATAGTTGTGAAATACAAGTAAAACCTATTCTTGATTTTATTGGTTCGAAACGATATTCCGATGATTATATAAAAAAAGTAGCTGGTTTTTCGAACTCAACTTTTAGTCAAAATTTTAGTTCAGATTCTGAACGTTTACGCTTTCGCCTAATAAGATCTGGATTGTTTTCATCTGTTTCAACAGTTGAATTATTTAAGAATGATTCATTAATAAATGCCGTTTTTAGGTTACAAGAACAGAATCCAAATAGATTTGATTTAATAGCAGGGTATATTCCAACAAATGATGGTGGTGGACAATTTGTCGGTTCTATAGATTTTGATTTAGTGAATATGATTCGTGAAGGACAAATTTTGTCCTTTCGGTTTAATCGAATGCAGTCGTTTAGAACTCGTTTAAAAATTGCTGCAAGTCAACATTTTATTGCAAACTCCAACTTCAGCGCAGGACTAGAATTTAATTTATTTCAACGTGATAGTACATTTCAGTCTCAGAATTGGATTATTAAATCTGGCTATGAGCTCAATGCGTTTTCTACTGTTGAAGTTTTTGTAAAACGTGATGAAATTGGAGCTGGTTTAAATGCGACACAATATTACACGGATGGAACAGCTTATTTTTATGGATTTTCTTATTTACTAGATACGACTGATGATTTATTTATACCAACAAAAGGGGTAAAACTCCTGCTAAGTTCTGAAATCGGCGTTAAAAAAAACACTGATTTAGTTGAAGGGACTATTTTTCCGGAAAAAGAGAATAAGCAACGATTTAGTTTAGAATTTGAATGGTTGTATTCTCCAATAAAACGAACTGTACTATCAACAAAAGTTCAAGGGAATTATTTGCTATCAGATTTTTTCCAAGACTCAGATTTATTTCGATTTGGTGGCGCTTCTAGTTTGAGAGGGTTTGGAGAAGAACAGTTTGCATCTTCAAAATCAGCTTGGACAGATTTTGAGTATCGTTTTTTATTAGATCGGACAAGTTATGTGTTTGGATTTTATTCTATTGGAGCTTACGAAATTCCCGAATTAATAAATGATGCAGGAAAAGTGAACTCATTTAGTGAAAAGTTGCAGTCTTTCGGTTTTGGTCTTGCTTATAGAACAAGACTTGGATTATTGTCTTTTACCTACGCTAAATCTCCTCAAGATTCATTTGATAACGCAAAAATTCATTTCGGAATTAAAGGCGGATTATGAGTTATTTGAATTCAAAACAATATTTAGATAGTATTTTAGTTTGTCGGATTAAGTTGATTTATTTTTATGTAAAAAAGACTTCACAAAAAAGTGTACCTTTATTTTAATGAAAAAAATATTTTCCACATTATTAGCTTTACTTTTGTTCATCTCTAATCTTGGATTAGCAATGAACACACACTTTTGTGGTGGAGAAGCGGTGGAAACATCTCTTACACTTGGATTAGATAATCTAGATTGTGGCATGGCTTCGATGGAAGATGCATGCGAGAACAATCAGCACCAAGTTAAATCGGAATCTTGCTGTGAAAATCAGCACCAAGTTCTTCAAATTGATGAAGATTTTGAGTTTAACACTGTTCAAGTCAATTTTAATCCTATTTTCATTACAGCGCTTATTTATTCTTTTGTTCAATCAGTTACTATTTTTGAACAAAAACACATTCAATATATAGGGTATGATCCGCCCATCCCTAATAAAGACGTACAAGTTCTTTACCAAGCCTTTCTAATTTAAGTCGAGTATTCTATTGATTCTCCTAATTATCTGAATTAGGAGCAAATTGGCATTTCCAGCCATTGAACTATTATTTCTGTTCATTTACATCAATTGAATTATGCTCAATATCATCATAAAATATTTTTTAGAAAATAAGTTAGTTACTGTTCTATTACTCTTAACTCTCGTGAGTTGGGGAATTGTAACTGCACCATTTGGTTGGAAAATTGGCTCTTTACCGTCTGATCCTGTACCCGTAGATGCCATTCCTGATATTGGTGAAAATCAACAAATTATTTTTACGCAGTGGGCAGGTCGCTCACCACAAGATATTGAAGATCAAATCTCTTATCCATTAACAACCTATTTATTGGGAATTCCTGGAGTAAAATCAATTCGCAGTTCCTCAATTTTTGGATTCTCTAGTATCTATATCATTTTCTCGGAAGAAATTGAGTTCTATTGGTCACGATCTCGCATTCTCGAAAAGCTAAGTTCTTTACCCTCTGGACTATTACCAGATGGTGTTCAACCAGCTTTAGGACCAGATGCAACAGCTTTAGGCCAAGTGTATTGGTACACCATTGAAGGGCGCGATAAAAATGGAAATCCAACAGGAGGGTGGGATTTACACGAAATCCGATCTGTTCAAGATTTTTACGTTAAGTATGGATTAAATGCAACAGAAGGTGTTTCTGAAGTTGCTTCTATTGGTGGTTTTACCAAAGAATATCAGATTGATGTAAATCCAGATGCATTGAAATCCTACAACATTCCTTTAAATAAAGTGATGCAAGCTGTGCTTAAATCGAATAAAGATGTTGGTGCAAAAACGATTGAAATTAATCAAGTCGAATATTTAATTCGAGGTTTGGGTTACATCAAAAAAGTGGATGACTTAGAAAAAGCCGTCGTTGCCGTTCAGAATAATGTCCCCATTAGAATTAAAGACATCGGAATCGTGAGTCTAGGACCTGCTAACAGACGTGGACTTTTAGATAAAGATGGGGCGGAAGTTGTTGGTGGCGTTATAGTTGCAAGATATGGAGCAAATCCTTTACAGGTAATTAACAATCTTAAAACCAAAATCAAAGAAATTACACCTGGACTTCCAAATAAAATTTTGGCCGATGGAAGAGAAAGCCAACTGACGATTATTCCATTTTATGACCGCTCAGAATTGATTTATGAAACTTTAGGAACATTAGAAGAAGCCTTATTACTAGAAATTCTCATAACTGTTTTGGTAGTGATTGTGATGGTCTATAATCTAAGAGCTTCACTACTTATTTCCAGTTTATTACCCATTGCGGTTCTAATGGTGTTTATTGCTATGCGCTATTTTGAAGTTGATGCGAATATTGTAGCACTATCTGGAATCGCCATTGCCATTGGAACCATGGTTGATTTAGGAATTATTCTTTCCGAAAATATCATTAAACATATTGATGAAGCACCGCCAGAACAAAAACTGATAGACACTATTTATAATGGAGCTTCAGAAGTGTCCACTGCAATTCTTACTGCGGTTTCAACAACTATTGTAAGTTTTATTCCGGTATTTACTATGCAAGCGGCTGAAGGTAAATTGTTTGGACCATTGGCATTTACTAAATCTTTTGCCTTAATAGCGGCTTTAATTGTTTCCCTGTTAATCTTACCAACCTTAGCTCATTGGATTTTTGGGTTCAACATTAAAAACAAGTTCTTAAAAAAATATGGTCATTATGGTTTAGTACTTATTGGAATAATTGGGCTCTTTTATGCTCAATTATGGGCAGGAGTGCTCCTGATACTTTTCGGGATTATTGGAATCATTAAAAAAATTGTTCAGTCGAAATCCAAAACAATAGCGCCTGTATTTAATTTCTTGCTCAATTATGCTGAACTTATTCTAGTTCTGATTGGTGTTGTTTGGTTATTGGCAAAATATTGGTTGCCACTTGGTGCTTCACAATCCTTGTTGGTGAATTTTTTATTTGTTAGTCTTTTAGTCGGTTTTATACTTGGCGGATTCACCCTTTTAGAATATCAGTATAAAAGAATACTGACTTGGTGTTTAGAGAATAAAATCAAGTTTTTGATAATCCCTAGTTTTCTAATTCTTTTTGGAACATCAACTTGGTTGGGATTTACTACCGTTTTTGGGTTTATTTCTGTTGGATTGGATAAAATTGGATTACCTATTAAAGAGACTTCGGTTTGGTCAGGTTTAGAAAAAACTTTTCCAGGAATTAGTAAAGAATTTATGCCATCACTTGACGAAGGAAGTTTTTTATTCATGCCAACATCAATGCCTCATTCTGGACTAGCATTTAATCGAAAAGCTATTGGTCAAATAGACAAGCTTCTAACAAGTATTCCAGAAGTTGAATTAACGGTTGGCAAATTAGGACGAGTGGAATCAGCTCTCGATCCAGCGCCTATTTCGATGTATGAAAATATTATCAACTACAAATCGGAGTATGTTTTAAATAAGAAAGGTCATAAACAACGATTTAAAGTGGATAAAGAAAGCCATTTCATTACCATTAGTGGAGATGTAATTACAAATAACGAAGGACTTCTGAAAGGAATTGAAGCTAATGATCTTATTACGGATGACGATGGCGAGTATTACAGAAACTGGCGAGAACATATAAAATCACCAAATGATATTTGGAACGAAATTATTAAAGTAAGCAAATTGCCTGGACTTACCTCTGCTCCGAAATTACAACCCATTGAAACTCGCTTAGTTATGTTACAAACAGGTATGCGAGCGCCCATGGGAATTAAGGTGTATGGACCTGATCTTAAAACGATTGAGAACTTTGGCTTACAATTAGAAAACGTGTTGAAAGAAGTTCCTTCAGTAATGGCAGAAGCCGTTTTTGCAGATAGAATTGTGGGTAAGCCATACATTCACTTAAATATAAATCGTGATGAAATATCACGCTTTGGTTTAACTATTGAAGATGTGCAACAAACCATAGAAACAGCTATTGCTGGTATGAAAATCACTACAACAGTGGAAGGTCGTGAACGCTTTCCTGTAAGAGTACGATATCCGAGAGAATTAAGGGACAACCCTGAAGCTATGGGCAAAATCCTTGTACCAACACCAACGGGAGCTCAAATTCCCTTAAGACAATTGGTCGATTTTGAATATATAAGAGGACCTCAAGCAATTAAAAGTGAGGAAACTTTCCTAGTTGGTTATGTACTTTTTGATAAACGCGAGGGCTTTTCCGAAGTCACAGTAGTAAATGATGCCCAGCAAATGATTCAAAATAAGATTGATTCAGGAGAACTAATTGTGCCATCAGGTGTGAGTTATAAATTCTCTGGCAGTTATGAAAATCAAGTAAGAGCCGAAAAACGCTTATCGCTGATAGTACCTCTAGTTTTATCTATCGTATTTCTAATTTTATACTTTCAATTCAAATCAATTTCTACCTCTTTAATGGTGTTTACGGGAATAATGATGGCATTTAGTGGTGGATTTATCATGTTGTGGCTTTATAGTCAAACTTGGTTTTTTGATTTCACCATATTTGGTACCAATTTCCGTGACTTATTTCAAATTCATACCGTCAATTTGAGTGTGGCTGTTTGGGTTGGATTTATCGCACTGTTTGGAATTGCCACAGATGATGGAGTTTTAATCGCAACGTATTTGGATCAAAGTTTTTTGAAAAATAAAACAGATAATCTAAAAGGAATACGAGCCGCAACGGTGGAAGCAGGTCAGCGAAGAATAAAACCAGCAATAATGACATCCGCAACTACTATTATCGCGTTGCTACCAATTCTCACATCATCAGGCCGTGGATCTGATATCATGATTCCAATGGCAATACCTGCTTTTGGAGGAATGCTGTTTGCAGCCATTACCTATTTCATCGTTCCTGTGCTTTATTGTTGGAGAGAAGAACGTAATCTATTAAAAGGGCACTCATGAAAAAATACATTCTAATTATTCTCGCACTTTTCAGTTGCTCAGCGTTGGCAAAAACACAATCACTAGACGCTTACTTTACTATTGCAGCTGAAAATAATCCAGGATTGCAAGCTAAATTCAAAAAGTTTGAAGCAGCTATGCAAAAAGTTACTCAAGTAAGTAGCCTTACTGATCCTAGTATATCGATTGGTTATTTCATATCACCAGTAGAAACAAGAGTAGGACCTCAGATAGCAAAGTTTTCATTAACGCAAGTATTTCCATGGTTTGGAACATTAAAAGCTCAAGCTAATGCAGCTACATTATTGGCAGAATCTAACTATCAGGAGTTTCTTGATGCTCGAAATAGATTGTTTTACCAAGTTTCCGCAGCCTATTATCCTATAGTTGAACTACAACGATTTATTGCAATTGAAGAAGAAAACGTTCGAATAGTTTCGTCTTACAAAGAAATAACAACCGTGCAGTTTCAAAATGGAAAAGGAGCATTGGTAGATGTTCTACGAGTAGATATTATGCTTAAGGACGCAACTACGAACCTTTCTATTCTTCAGAAAAAAAGAAAACCACTAGAAACTCGCTTTAACAAGCTTTTAAATCAATCTGCTGATGAACAAATAATTATTCAAGATTCTTTGTTCAGTATCGATTTACCAAAAGATTATAGACGAGATTCATTACTCACCTCAAATCCGATTCTTGAGGAATTGGAATTAAAAATCGAAGCAAGTAAAGCCAATGAAATAGTAGCACTTAAACAAGGTCTTCCCAAAATTGGTGTTGGTTTGGATTATATACTTGTTGGAAAGCGAACAGATATTTCCTTGCCTGAAAATGGTAAAGATGTTTTTATGCCAATGGTAACTGTAATCCTTCCCATTTTCAGGGGAAAATATAAGGCAGCACAAAAAGAAGCTGAACTGATGCAAGAATCGTATTCCCTTCAAAAAGAAGAAGCTTCTAACAGACTAAGTAGTTCTTATGATATGATTTGGTTTGAAATGGAAAAACAAAAGGACTTAATTCAATTATTTGATAATCAAATTGTTCAGACTGAACAATCTTTAAGTCTTTTATTCACATCCTTCAGTAATTCTGGAAAAGATTTTGAAGAAGTGCTTAGGATGCAACAGCAACTATTGAAGTATCAAAAAATGAAGGCTTCTGCATTAACAGAATTTTATATTGCATTAGCAGAATTGAATTACATAACAGGTAAATAAAGAATGGTTAATTCGATTAATAGGACTGTTATAACAGGAAAAAGAGGAAGTTTTGTTTCTGGGCTTCGTTCTGAGAAATACTCTGTTTTTGATCTTTGTTCGAGATTCTGTTCAGAAGGCTTTCGGAGAGCAATGGCGATGCAGCTTAGTACAGAAGCGGTGGGTTTTGATTCTTTGCTTCGTTCTTATAAATACTCAGTTTTTGATTTAAGGCCGAGATTCTGGGTCAAGCCCAGAATGACCATGCAATTTTGTAGAAAAATAATTATTTATTAAAATCAAATTTTAAAAATTCATGAAAAAATTAACCCTAAACAGATACGTGCTTGTTGCCCTAACACTTGTTATTGGTATCCTAATTGGCGTATTCATCAGTTACGATTCAGCACAAGTCAAGAATCATTCTGAAATAGATAATCATAGCAATACAAGTGTAAATCAACAATACACCTGTTCGATGCACCCTCAGATTAGAAAAAATGAGCCGAGTGTTTGTCCTATTTGTGGAATGGATTTGATTCCATTGGAAAGTGATAGCAATGAAATTGACCCAATGTCGGTAAGTATGTCATCAACTGCAATGCAGTTAGCACAGGTACAAACTTGGATGGTAGAGCAGGGCAATATCGATAAATCAATTCGATTAAATGGAAAAGTGCAAGTTGATGAGCGTCTTTTATTTACGCAATCTTCGCATATTCCAGGAAGAGTTGAAAAACTCAGTGTGAACTTTACTGGTGAATTCATTTCGCAAGGGCAAGTAATAGCTTATGTCTATTCTCCCGTTTTAGTCACAGCTCAAGAAGAATTATTTGAAGCTCAAAAAATAAAAGATTCACAACCTGCATTATTTAATGCTACTAAAGAAAAGCTGAAAAATTGGAAACTAACGGATAAGCAAATCGAGGAGATTATTCGTTCAGGAAAAAAAATAGAACAGTTCCCAATTCTCGCCAATGTTACAGGCTATGTGACTAAAAAAATGGTCAATCTTGGTGATTATATTAAACAAGGAGACACCCTTTTCGAAGTAGCTGATTTATCGACTGTTTGGATAGAATTCGATGTGTATGAATCGGATATAATTTGGATAAAAAAAGGCGATTCTGTGCAATACAGGGTTCAATCTTTATCAGGCAAAATGTTTAATGGAAAAATTAGTTACATAGATCCTGTTATCGATCCAAAAACTAGAGTGGCCAAAGCAAGAATTGAAACGACAAACAAAGATTTAGCACTTAAACCAGAAATGTTCACAAGTGGAACGGTAGAAGCAAAAAACACCATCAGTAATTCATCTTTAACTGTTCCAAAAACGGCAGTAATGTGGACTGGCAAACGTTCTGTAGTGTACGTTATGCAAAAAACAGAGCAAGGCATAAGTTTCATCATGCGAGAAGTACGTTTGGGTGCTGATTTAGGAGATAGGTATGTGATTGAAAATGGCCTACAACTAGGCGAAGAAATTGCTGTTAATGGTACATTTAGTATTGATGCAGCAGCGCAATTAGCAGGAAAACCAAGTATGATGAATCCAGAAGGTGGCGCGGTTATGACAGGACATAATCATGGTGGTAAAAAAACAACTAAAATGGAAACTATGCCTATTTCATCCAAAAAAATTACAATTTCAATGGATGCTAAAAATGCATTTCAGCCACTTTTTTCTGACTATTTTGCATTAAAAGTTGCGTTATCTATGGACGATTTTGAAAAGGCAAAAGTAGCAGGAATTGAAATGAAAACTTCGTTAGGGAAAATGGATATGAATCTTTTTAAAGGCGAAGCTCACATGCAATGGATGAAATTATCAAGCTCGCTGAATTCCAATTTACAGCACATCGAGCATCTAGGCGATATAAAAACCATTAGAGAATTATTCATAAACATATCGACTTCAGTGATTGCACTAGCAGAATCATTTAAGCCCATTTCCTTACCAATATATGTACAACACTGCCCATTGGTGAATTCCGATAAGGGTGCAGATTGGCTAAGTCAGGAAAAGGAAATACTAAATCCCTATTTCGGATTAGCGATGTTAACCTGTGGTGAAATTACAAAGACAATCGAATGATTTTTAAAAAAAACCAGATGGGTAAATCTTCTTAAACACAAAAACCATAATTCATGAATTATATGGATTAGTCTAATTCTCATTCTTCTTGGTGTCCTAAGTAATTAACGCTAAATAAACAGAACAATGAAATAAACACCTCAACTTTCGGACTTCGTTTCTATAAAAAGGCAGTGGTTTTCGCAAAGAAACGGTCATCCCGTGCCCTGACACGGGATCTCTGTCCAATATCATTTTACGCAACAATCACTTTTTCTTTGAATAGATTGGTTCTTAGGCTGAGATGCTGGGTCGAAGCCCAGCATGACCAAATAACATCTATGAACTAAGCTCATTATGATGTGAATAAGCTCTTGTTTTCATTAATTATGCTACATAAAACCATTAACAAAATAATTCACTTTACAAAATGTCAAAGTTCGAAAGTTGAGTAAACACAATCAATTTTGTCCTAAGACCAATTCAAATAATAGTAAAAATTGGTTAAGCATAGAAAAAAGCATCAGAAATCCATATTTCGGAAATATGATGCTAGAATGTAATTTAGTACTTGAGAGAGTTAAATAAAGAGTTTTTAAAACATTTTTTTATGATTATAAGTATATTGTAAATTAGTTTATCCAATCAACCACTCTAGTTCAGCAAAAGAAAATGTATAAAAAAATAATTTCAGTCGCCATCATTGATATGTATAATAATACACCAAATCAAGGGATGAGATGTATTAAGCAGTTGTTAAGTGATGGTTTAGCAGAGCAAGATGTTGAATTTAACTACACCGTATTCGATTTGCGTGGCCAAAATGAAATTCCAGATTTATCCTATGATATTTATATCAGCACAGGCGGGCCTGGAAGCCCCTTAGCTGGAAATGGGCAGGAGTGGGAAGCAAAATATAAAAATTGGTTAGTGTCTGTTTTTGATTGGAATAAAATAAAAGAGAATAAAAAGTATGTTTTCATGATTTGTTATTCTTTCCAATTGATGGCTCATTTGTTTCAGATTGCTGAAGTAAAACTTAGAAAATCTTCTTCATTTGGAATTACACCTATTCATAAAACCGAAGATGGTAAAAAAGATATCTTATATAAAGATCTTTCTGATCCATTTTATGCCGCTGATTTCAGAGATTGGCAAGTAATTCAGCCAAAACATGAAATTATGGAACAATATGGTTTTAAAATTCTTTCATTAGAAAAAATTCGCCCTCATGTTCCCTTAGAAAGAGCAATTACAGGAATCAGACTAAATAATGAAATAGTTGCCGTTCAGTTTCATCCAGAAGCGGATGCCGAAGGGATGTTCTTTCATTTTTCAAAACCTGAGCAAAAAAACTTAATCGTTAAAAATCATGGCATAGCTAAATATCAACAAATTATTGAACGGTTAAAAAGGCCTGATTACATAGAAAAGACCTATTTAACCTTGATTCCGAATTTTTTGATGGAAGCTTCATTAAATTGTTTAGAAAATGAATTAGTGTAGTTTTGCCACATAACTTTATAATTTGAACCACCGTATTATCTCCAAATTCAAAATAAATTACTATGAAACTATACTTACTTTTCTCTTTTTTTCTTGTGAGTCTTTTTTCACCCTCTTTTGCACAAGAAATCTCTGAATTAAGAGTTATAGGGAAAGCTGTTTATGAAAGTGGCGAATTAATTGATCAATCTATTAGGGATGTTAACGGAGAGATTGCATCTGGAATTATTGTTTTAACGGATTTAACTTCACTGGCTTTTGAAGCTCGTAATGGAGTTGTTAAAGTGAATTCTTCCTCAGGCAAATATGTAGTTTTTGTTTCTCCAACAGAGCGTGTCTTAACCATTTTAAGTAGCGGTTTTAAACCTTTAACCATTTATTTATATGACATTGGAATTCGATTGAAACCTGGACAAGTATGGAAAATTGAAGTTACAGGATCAAAAAAAACAAATCAGATTCCCATCAATATTAAAGTTACTCCAGACGCAAAATCAATTCTGTTGGATGGAAATCAAGTTGACCCAAGTGAAGCGATTATGGCAGAAGTTGGTTTGCACCAAGTTAGAATTGAACAACTAGGTTACAAAACAGTTTTAGATTCAATTGCAGTTACCCCGCAGAAAACGTTGTTTGAGTTTAATTTAAAACAAGTTAAACCAGAAAAATTAATTGTTAGAACTGCGCCAAAAGACGCATCTGTTATAATTGATAATAAACTCGTTGGGCTTACTCCTTTTACAGATTTTTATTATCCTGGCATCGTGTATCAGTTAAAAATAGTTAAAAACGGGTTTCGTGATATAGATCAATCCATTGAGTTAGAGATTGACAAACCTCTCGATTTGAGCTTTACTATGGTAAAAAATGTTGGCAATTTGATGATTAAAGTAAGCCCAGCAGATGCTCAAGTTTTAATCAACAAAAAAGTATATACGGGCCAAAAGCAGATTGAATTAAGCAGTGGCACTTATTTGGTTGAAGTTAGTAAAGATGGCTATGAGTCAATTTCAGAAACATTTCAGTTGAAAGAATACGAAAAAGTCGATAAAATTTTTACACTTAAACGATTAGCTGGTAATTTGAGATTTAGAATTAATGATCCTGATGCAGAGGTTGAGTTATACGATAACTCAATTCTGTACAAACAATGGAAAGGCATTGAATATTTAGTTGATGTACCTGCAGGTACCTATAAAGTAATTGCAAAAAAACCGGGTTTTGTGAATCTTGAATCGTATGTAATCATAAAAGAGAATGTTGAAAATCAGTTTTCTTTAGAATTTACTGATGATCAAATTCAAACTTTGACTCAAAAAAGAAATGACGAATCTAAGAAGTTAGAAATTGAACGTTTAGAGCAAGAGAGTAAAGATCGGTTAGAACGAGAACGAATTTCACGTTTAGAGGCTGAAAAAAAAGATTTAGAATCCAAACCACTACCACCACCACCAATACCATCAAAAAAATGGTATTCTTATAGCGATTATAGTTCATGGAATTTTTCTTATACAAGACCAGAGTTTAGTTATCAAGGATTTAAGGATAATATTTCTGAAACACATGGTTTTGCTATTGGTTTAGATGCAAATGGTGGTTTCTTTTCTCTAAATCAACAAGCAGGTTTATCTTATCATACAGCAATAGATGATTTAGAATTTGATGGTGAACGAATTGATGGGTATATGCATGCTCATTATCAACTCTCTATTGGTGCAGGTATAAGTTTATTCTTATTAAGTCCTTATGTGTCTGTTGGGATTGATTATAATTATATTGAAACACAATGGGATGGTTTTGAAACAAGTTCAGCTGACTTTATAAATGGAGTCATTAATTATGGTGTTAAACTTCGTTTTCCAAATTCTGGTTTTGGTTTTCACCTAAACTATTCTGAGGCATTTAATATTGAAGACAATGCCAGTGATTTACCTGCTTTTATCCCAATTAAGCGTATGAGTGCAGGCGTAAGTTTTTATTTTTAAGAGGTAGTTTATGAAAAAATCAATCGTACTTTTAGTTTCACTATTTACAATCGTTTCTTGTGGCTATGAAAACCCAGAAGCAATTACAGATGTAATTTTAACAGATGATGTACAAGGCTCTCAAACGCAAGATAATGTATCAGTAAGATACAATATGACCTATAATAGTACTAGTGCGTCATATCCAACTTATGACTCAATTCTAGGTTATGACGTTTATGTTGCCAACAATTCAAACAATGAAATTACAGAGGTGTATATATCTATAGAATCAACTAATCCAAGTGGGTACAACTATAATGGAACGAATGTGCAGTTATCAAGATACATTGGAACCATTAATAGTGGCTTTGAACTAAAACCGCAATTTAATTGGACTTTAGATGATGGTGAAATTTACGTTGGAAACTTTTATTTGCTAACACCAATAAATGGTATAGGTTATACAAGTTTAGAAGTAACTTATAAGGTAAGTTATTATAATGGCAATAGTGAATACAAAGAGGCTTTATTTAATCAAATTGTCTATTTAAACTAATTATAAAATGAAAAAAATTACGGGTTTACTTCTCATTCAGTTAGTTTGGGTAACAATTGCTTGGGCTCAGATTGATGAAAAAGAGCTTATAAAAGCATCTGGTGAATATTATTATGGTGAAGCTATTGCAAATAGTAGTAAAGAAGCTTCCGATCAAGCATTAAAGTTTCTAACGCAAAGTATTTCCATTACGGTTCATAATGAATTTGAAAAAAAAACCGACGAAACTATTCAACAAGTGGGTGGAGATTATAAAGAAGTAACGGAAAATATTTTAAAAACATATAGCACAGCTACGCTAAAAAATGTTTTAACCATTAAAAGACCCGTATCAGGGCAAATTGAAATCTTTCATTACATAAAAAAAACGGAAGTAAATAAGATTTACAATGAAAGAAAAAGAACCGTTTTCAATATCTATGATCAAGCTTCTGATTTTGAAACAAGTCGAAATTATGGAGGTGCTTTGAAATGGTATTATTTTAGTATGATATTAATGAATTCGATACCTGAACAAAATGTGATGTATCGTGATATTAACTTAAATACTGAAATTGCAAAAAAAATAATTTATGTATTGCAAAATGTTCGTTTTTCATTAGTCAAAGATGAAAGAAGAAATAATAATCAGGAAAGAGAACTCACATTTAAGGTTACATTAGATAGCAACCTTGTTCAATTTATTGAATTTAACTACTTTGATGGGTTCGATTTGGTTAATTCAACTACAACCGATGGTGTTGCAGTTATGATGTTATATGGCCCTAGTGTAGAAATGTCAAATCTAACGGTTGGTATTCGCTACAGTTTTTATGAAGCTAGAAATGAAATCGCAGAAGTTGGTCAGTTGTGGGATTTAGTAAGTAAACCTCAATTTAAAAGCGCAATTTTTATCAATTTAAATAAACATATTGAAAACTTAAAAATTGATAAAAAAGAACTTGTAGCTGAAAAAGATAGCTCATTTGAGACGAACTCAGGAATAACATTAATTAAACCCGAAAATACCGAGGTAATAAGCCAAGAAATAATAACTGAAATTCAAGATACACTTCCTAGAATTATAACATTATTTAATTCAACAGGTATTGATGAAATTGCAGAGATTTACAAAGAAGACTCTTTTTTGGGTGGGAAATTGAAATCATTGAAAAAATTCAATACTACTCGAATTTTAGATGAACCACTCGATGGTTTCATTAATAAGACCTATGATGGATTTGAATATAGAAGGGTTGTTGCTCTAAACAAATATTCCTCCATTAGTAAACAATCAAGAGAGTACATTGTATTTGATTTTGATCCCAATGGTAAAATTTCAGATATGAACTTTGGTATTATGGATGATTTATATAATAGTTTTGTAAAACAAGCAGAGTATGGTGATGATTGGGGAAATAGAGAGGTAATTATAAAATTTATGGAACGCTACAGAACCGCTTACATGACTAGAAATATGGATATGTTAAATCAAATGTTCGCAGATGAAGCTGTTATTATCGTTGGACGCATTTTAAACAAAGGAATTCAAAATAAGAATTACGATTATATTCAAACCGCTGAAGATCAACCAAGAATAGATTATTTGAAATACACCAAAAGGGAGTATTTAAAAAAGCAAAAACAGGTTTTTGATGTTCATAAAGATATTTACCTTGGCTTTACTAATTTTCAAATTATGCGCAAAAATAACTCAAAAGGGGTCTATGGAATAAGTATGAGGCAAAACTATAATGCCACAAATTATGCTGACGAAGGTTATTTATTTCTTTTGGTAGATTTTAACGAAGAAAAACCACAAATCTATGTTCGTTCTTGGCAACCACAAGAATGGGTTGAACAAGCCTTAGTTGATTTAAGTAATTTTAATATTAATAAGTAAATGTATTCTGATTAATCGAATTATCAACTTTCATTTGTTTAAATCATGTGAAATATCCAATTACTTTTATTTAAAACTACTTTTCAGCGTACAATCTTTATTAAATATACTATTAACCTAAGTTCGGGATAAGAACTTTTTTTCAAAACAAGTAAAAATTAAATTTGACCCTTAGGTTTAATAAAGCGATTTGGAAAGGTTTTTGCTAGAAAGTAAGGACTTAAAAAAGCGCACAGTTTACCGATTGATACAGGCGTATAATTACTCGTCTAAGGAAGACTTATAGCATGTTTTTATCCTGTATCATTCTGGGCTTAACCAGAAACTCTTAATTTAGGCTTAAAATTGTGATTGCACTGCAATGCCAGATGTGGTACTTCATTTTTTATAATAAGTTTTGATTAAAACTATAGTAATAACTAGAGTTCGGGATATGAATCATGGTGATTCTTTAGCTTTAAACTAGAAAAAACTAAGAAAAACGTCATTCTACTAACACTCTCAAAGTACCGCAAAGCGAAAAGTAATACCGAAGGCAACTTGAAACGATTAGAAAAACCATGATTTGCAATCTAGAATTTGACTCCAAATAGGACAAAGATTTCGTTTTTCAGCGATACCGTAGGCACCATAAAGCTGAATGAGGGTAGTTTTTTTATTAGTTGAGTCCACTCCGAAAAGTCGATTCTGTCGGCTTTTACCCTACCAAATTCTCCGAATTCGACGAATAGTTTGCTATAAATTACTTTTAAGAGTACGCTCTTAGGTTAATAATTTATTTCTTATCCCGATTCAGTTTAATAATCTTAATCCCAAACTCAGGTTTAAATTCAGCTATTGTTAATCAATGCTCATGATTAGGCACAGTGCAGGTATGCGTATGTTTTTTGTTTTTGTACGTAGCAAAAGCGATTAAACCCGTTCCAATTATCATAAAAATTGTTTCAGTGAGTTGATCAAAATGAAACCCACTATGATCTAAGTCGTGAAAAAAAAGTTGAACAAATAAGACGATACCTATTCCTACAAGAAATTCAACTAAACGCATTTTATTTTTGTGTTTAATCCAAATTGGAAAAAAAGCAACTGAGCTTATTGGAACTACCGCAAATATCAACATAGCTTCAACCCAACCAGAAAAAAAACCTGATACAGAAGGCAAAAGTATGATTATAAAAGGGGTAATTAGGCAATGAATAAGACATAAAGAAGAAAGCCAAATACTTAATTTTTGAGTTGTATTTAAAGTGGCCAATTTTTCTGACATAATTATTAAAACGAAGTTTTTATTTAATTAAAGTGTGAACAATTTTTACAAAAACCATGAACTGTAATATCAATCGAAGAAATCGCATATCCAATTTTAGTATAAACCTGTTGTTCTGTTACATTAGTAGGTAAATCAAAGCACTCAATCTTTTCGCACTTATCACAAATAAAATGTGCATGTTTATGAGTAGATACCTGATTATCAATTGAATCTTGATGCTTATTTAAAGCAAATAACTGATTGGCTTGTTCTGAACTAACTTTGTGCAAAATATTTTTTTCTACAAAACAATCCAAAATTCTATAAATAGTAACTCGATTAACATCTGTCTCTTTTAATTTTAGCTCTAAATCTGCGTGACTTAATGCTGTATTTTCAGTAAGAAAGGAATCTAAAACAGCAATTCTACCATGAGTAGCTTTCAATTGTCGAGATTTTAGTATTTTTGAGCTTTCTGAGTTTGGCATAAGTTTGTTAATGCAACAAAGTTTCATTAAATATATTGATAATTGTGATATATTTTTATTGGAAGTAAAAGTCATTTTAATTAGTTGTTTGTCTGTGAAGGGCAAGCTGTTATGGAATGAGAAAAACATTACATCACAAAAGTATCGCTCAAACTAGATCTAGGTTAAGAAATAAATTAGGTTTGGTTTAAAGCTGAAATCAAACAGAGTAGAATAGAATAACATTTTAAAAAGGTTGGAATGAAAAAAAATATAAGAATTGCATCAGGACAAGGTTTCTGGGGCGATTTACCGCAAGCGCCAATTGATCAAGTAAGAAACGGCCCCATTGATTATTTAGTGATGGATTACCTTGCTGAGGTAACAATGTCAATTATGCAAAAACAACGTATGAAAAACCCTGCATTAGGTTATGCACGTGATTTTGTTGATGTTGTAGATGAAATACTTCCAGATATTGCGAAAAAAAATATAACGGTAATTTCAAATGCAGGTGGTGTTAATCCCAAAGCTTGTGTTGAGGCCATTTTAGCTCGAGCAAAAGCAAAAAATATTTCAATAAAAGTGGCAATGGTTCACAATGATGATATTTTGGCAGCAATTGACGATTTAGTTGCAAATGGGCATGAGTTAAAACACATGGAATCTGGTGAACATATTATTTCAGTAAAAGATCAGTTATTAAGTGCCAATATTTATTTCGGTGCTCAACCAATTGTAGAAGCATTAAAATCTGGTGCCCAAGTGATTGTAACAGGAAGAGTTACCGACACTGGCTTAACTTTAGCGCCAATGATTCATGAGTTTGGGTGGGATTTTTCTGATTATGATAAAATGTCAGTTGGAACTATTGCAGGGCATATCATTGAATGTGGCGCTCAATGTTCAGGTGGAAATTTCACAGATTGGGAAACAGTCCCTGATATGGCTCACATTGGGTTCCCAATAATAGAAGCTTATCCTGATGGAACATTTTATGTGACAAAACATGAAGGAACTGGCGGTTTAGTTTCTGAAATGACAGTTAAAGAGCAATTATTATATGAAATTGGCGATCCTTCAGAATACATTACTCCTGATTGTGTTGCAGACTTCACAAGTATTCATTTAAAACAAGACAGTGAAAATCGCGTGAAAGTTTTTGGAATAAAGGGCAGAGCTGAAACACCATTTTATAAAGTATCTGCAAGTTATAACGATGGTTTTAAATTAAGTTCAAATTTAACTTATTATTGGCCAAATGCAATTAAAAAAGCATTAGTTGGTGGTGAACTATTAAAACAAAGAGCGTTAGATTTGGGTTTAAAGATTGATGAATTTAACATAGAAACAGTCGGTTTGAATGCTTGTTCAGAATTACCATTAGATGAATTTTCAAATGAACCTGATGAAGTGCAAATGAGAATTTCTGTTATTGGGAAAAGTAAAAAAGACTTAGATCGATTTGGGATGGAAATGGCTCCATTAATATTAACTGGACCTTCTGCAGTTACGGGTTTTGCTGGAGGAAGACCAAAAGCGAGCGAAATTGTAGCATATTGGCCAGCTTTGTTAAAAAAGACTGCCTATTCTCCTAAAGTTTCGATATTTTCAGCCTGATTTTATAACAAAAACATTTAAAATAACTAACCCAATGGTAATAGGTGTTATTGGTGCAAGTCTCGCAGGATTAACCGTTGCTCGAGAATTAGGAAAACAAGGTCATCAAGTAATTGTATTTGAACAGGCAGCTACCTGGGCAGGTCGGTTTACAACGGTTTTAACAGGTGCTGAACCAGTACCTGTAGATACGCATGTACCTTATATTTTAGCTCAAGGTGCCGAATTTAAGGCTTTAATGAGTGAATTAAGTGATAAAGGTCTAATTAAAAAATTAAATGCAACAGTAAGTAGTTCTGTAAATGGAGAACGTTCTTCATCATCAATGTTACACGATAATTCTGAATTATATACGTCTACAAAAGGGATGACCGCTGTTGCAGGCTATATGGCTCGGTATTGTGATGTGAAATTTAATGCGCATGTTGTTGGTATTACTCATATTGGAACAAATTCAAAAAAGAAACTTCCGTGGATGATTAATCTAAACACATTTGAAGTGTTTGAAGCTGCTGCTGTTGTAGTAGCATTACCTGCACCTCAAGCTTACGCTGTTTTAGAAAATACGCAAGATGAAACTCCTATAAGAAGAGTATTGGCTGATATTGATATCATTATTTATGATGCAACCTATACCTTAACAGCTGTTTATCCGAATAGATCTTTAGAGGATTGGGCTGTATTAGAAGTTAGTGGAGAAGATATAGCACTAATAGTTAACGAATCTGTTAAAACAGAATCAAAAGATTTAATTTTGACTATACATTCGAGTGCTAATTTTTTTAATGCTGCTAAAGATTTAAAATCAAATCAGATTATTGATCATTTACTGAAAAGTGCCTCTAATTTAATTGGCGATTTTGCCTATTCTCCAGATTCAACAGTGTTAGAGAAAAGAAAGTACACTGTTCCTGAAGTTCATTTAGACAGACCTTTTGTCAATGTAGAAGGGATGGATGGAAAATTAGCTTTAGTAGGAGATTATTTTAAAGGTAATTCTTTGGAAGAATCTTACATATCGGGTTTAAGACTAGCCGAAAGCTGGAAATAGATGCGAATGCCGAATTTGTTAAGGTTAAAAAAACAAAAGTGAAAGAACTTTTATCGTTAAATAAATATTTTAGTAGATATAAAAAACAAATGGCCACAGGAGTGTTATACCTTACTGTGGCTAATCTTTTTTTAGTGTATATACCTGTATTAATTCGATTCGCTTTAGATAATGTTGAAAATTCAATAAAAAATCATAATGGTGAATATTCGGATTATTTTGAGGTTCTTTTTAATGGAGATATTGGCTGGGATTTAGCAAAAAACGCTTTACTACTCATCGTTGCAATTTCTGTTTATGGTTACTTACTTTTTTTAACACGTCAGACTATAATTGTTGCATCTAGATATATCGAGTTTGATATGCGAAATGAGCTTTATGCTCATTTACAAAAATTACCAATGAGCTATTTCGCTGCAAATAAAACGGGTGATATTTATGTGAGAGTTACAGAAGATATAAATCGGGTAAGAGAGTATTTTGGACCGGCATTTATGTATATGGTTAACACATTTACTAGGGCAGGAATAATTATCACTATGATGTTAATCGTTAATCCTGATTTAACCATTTGGGCATTAATTCCAACACCTTTGTTATCTATTATGGCTTATTGGTTAAGTGGATATATAAATAAACTTTCAAAGGAGATTCAAGAACAATATGCTGTTTTGGCTGGCAATGTTCAAGAAACATTTTCAAGTATTCGATTAATAAAGTCCTACGTTAGAGAAACTAATGAATCTAAAAAGTTTGAAATTGAAGCAAATGAATACAGAAAGAAAAAGCTAAAACTTTCTGCAGTTGATGCTTTGTTTTACCCTATGTTAAACTTCTTAATTGGTTTTTCTATTATTTTTGTGGTTTGGAGAGGTGGCATATTAATTCAAGCTGGCACTGCAACTTATGGTAATATTGCGGAATTCATTATTTATGTTATTTATCTAACTTGGCCTGTAGCCTCTTTAGGTTATACATTGAATTTGATTCAACTATCAGCGGCATCAAACAAAAGAATACAAGATTTTTTAAACGAACCTATTATAATTGAAGACTCAGAAATTCTTAAAAACTCTTCGGCTAAAGTGGAAGAAATAATTGGTAAAATTGAATTTAAAAACGTTTCATTTTCCTATCCTGAAAGTAAATCAATAGTTTTAGACGATATTTGCTTAATTATAGAGTCTGGTCAAAAAATTGGAATAGTTGGTAAAACAGGTTCAGGCAAATCGAGTTTACTACAACTAGTGCCAAGGTTATTTGAACCCAAATCGGGTGAGATTTTAATAGATAATATTCCTATAAAAAGTATTCCAATAAATAAACTTCGTAAAAGTATTGGTTACGTTCCTCAAGAAAATTTCTTATTTTCAGATACAATACAGGAAAATATCGCTTTTGGTAAGGAAAGAGCGGAAAAGACTGAAATTGAACAGGCTGCCAAACATGCGCAACTATTTGAAAATATTCTCAGTTTTGAGAAACAATTTGAAACGATGCTTGGTGAACGTGGAATAACGTTATCAGGTGGACAGAAGCAAAGAACTGGTATAGCTAGGGCATTAATAAAAAAACCTGAAATTTTATTATTTGATAACTCACTCAGCGCAGTAGATACGAAAACAGAAGAAGCCATACTTAACTACATTAAATCTGATTTAAATAACACAACAACCATAATTGTAAGTCATAGAATATCAAGTATTCAAGAGTGTGATAAAATAGTTGTAATTGAAAACGGAAAAATAAATGAACAAGGAACTCATAGCGAATTAATTACCCAAAAAGGTGCTTATTATGCCATGTATAAACGGCAAATACTAGAGAATGAACTTTCAACCTTATAATTGAAATAAAAACAGAGAAAACATACAGCTGTGGGTTTTGTGTAGTCTGACGACTAGCATCCCATGTACTCTATAAACAAACATTAAATTAGAACAAGTAAATAAAACACGTAAAAAGAGGAATCAACATGATCGTAGTTCCATTAGGCGTTTCATCAGCCACACCAACAGCGAATAGACATCTGCCATCAGTTGCAGTATGGAGAGACGGTAGAATATTTTTATTCGATTGCGGAGAAAATGCACAAATGCAGATGTTAAAAATCGGCATGAAGCGATCCAAAATAGATTATATATTCATTACACATTTAGACGGGGATCATTTTTTTGGATTACCTGGATTAGTTTCTACACTTCACATTCAAAGAAGAGAAAGAGAACTTACCATTGTAGGGCCAGTTGGCATTAAAGAATATGTAGATTTTCATTTAAAATTCACTAATACAGATCTTACTTTTGATATTCATTATATAGAATTAGAAGAAGGATTTGAAGGTGGAATTGTAATAGATGAAGACGAATTTGAAGTTGTTGCCAGACCGTTGGTACATAATATTTTTTGTTTAGGTTATCGCTTTCAAGAAAAAGATAAACCAGGTAAAGTCAATGCCATTAGAGCACAAGAATTAGGAATAACTGAAGATTGGCAGTTTAAAGATTTAAAAGCGGGTATTGACGTTACACTTGAAGACGGTACTGTTATAAATTCATTAGATATCGTAGGTTCGGTTAGAAGAGGAAAGTCTTTTGTTTATATAACAGACACAAGAATTTGTCCTAATTCTGTAATTCTTGCTAAAAAAGCTACATTCTTATTACATGAAGCCACATTTGGTGCAGCATTAGCTGATAAAGCTGTAGATACCATGCATTCTACTGCCGAAGAAGCCGCTTTAGTTGCGAAAGAAGCTGAAGTAGAACGACTTATTTTAACGCATTATTCTGCAAGATATACAAATGAGTATGTTTTGTATAAAGAAGCAAAAGCTTTATTTGAAAACACTTGGATTGCCAATGAATTGCGCCCAGTTATGACAGACCCTGCAACAGAATCTGGATTATTTAAAACTCCAACACAAAGTAGACCTCAGCAATTTAAAGGTGGCTTCAGGAAATCATCAGGTGGCGATCGTCGTGGTGGTTTTAGAAGACCTTCTCAAGGTGGCGGCAATCGTAATAGTGGTCGTGGTGGCTACAATAGCGGTGGTGGTAATCGCAGCGGTGGGTTTCAACGTAGATCGTTTAATAGCGGCGGTGGCGGTAGTTATGGTAATCGCGGTGGCGCTAGCGGCGGAAGACGACCTTATGATAATAGAGGTGGTTATGATAATAATAGACGTTTTGAGCCAAGAGATCGTGGTTATGATAACAGAGATAGAGGCTATGATAATAGAGATCGCAGCTTCGATAACAGACGCAGTTTCGAACCTAGAGAACGGAGCTACGAGCCACGCGATAGAAACTATGATCAAAGACCACCTTCTCGCCCATCTTTCGAGTCTAGAGACAGAGGATTTGACAGAGAACGTGACAATAGAGAAAGAGGAAGCTTCGATTCTGGTCGTGACCGTGAGTATCGCTCTAATACACGTGAACGCGGGTTTAATCCACCTGAAAGACGTCAGTTTAATGATAATCCTCCTACAGAAAGAAGAATTATCAGTACTGAAAAGAAGGACATTATTAAGCCACGTAACAACTTTGATGACTATGACAGATTCTAAGTCAAACTATGTCTAAAAAGAACTCCAATAAAGCCGTTGATTCAAAATTGATTCAGCGGCTTTATACATTTATTCATCCTTTTTTAGCCTGGGTAATTTTAGCACTAAGTTTAACTGTCGCTATTGCATTTCTAGGTCCTTATCGTCCGCTTTTGATACAAAGAGCGCTTGATGATTATGTGGCAGTTGGTAATATGGAGGGATTAACTGCTATAATGGGTTTAATTATTGGGACGCTTTTTGCAGAGTCTCTTTTAACGGTTGCAAATGTATATTTAATGAATTGGATAGGTCAAGGAACCCTATTTAGTATTCGAAATGCAGTTTATTCAAAATTATTAAGCCTTCACGTTCAATATTTTGATAAAAATCCAATTGGAAGATTGGTCACAAGAACAACAAATGATATTGAAGCAGTAGATGAATTAGTATCTACTGGAGTAGTGAATTTATTAGGAGACGTTTTACGAATCGTATTTATTCTTTTCTTTATGTTCTCTTTGGATGTAAAACTTACATTATGGTCACTATCAACAATTCCAGTATTAATTTGGGCAACAAATGTATTTAAAAATAAAGTAAGGCTTAGTTTTTTAAATGTTAGAGATCAAGTAGCACGACTTAATTCATTTATTCAAGAACACATTCAGGGTATGAGTATTGTTCAGTTATTTAATAGAGAAAATAAAGAATATGAACGATTTAGTGCTATTAATACTGAGCATAAAAAAGCTCATGTTGAAACGATATTTTATTTTTCAATATTTTGGCCAATAGTGGAAATTCTTTCTACAATCGGGATGGCATTGGTGATTTGGTTTGGCGGAGCAAGTGTAATTGTTGATGGATTAACTTTCGGAGTTTTAGTAGCATTTATACAATATGTAAGACAGTTTTTTCAACCAATTAGAGATATTTCTGAGAAATTTAATACGCTACAATCTGCTTTAGCGGCAACCGAACGAATTGTTGATGTATTAGATACTCAAAACGAAATTTCATCACCTGAAAATGCTATTCAACTAAAAGAAATAACGGGTGAAATTGAGTTCAAAAATGTGTGGTTCCGATATCATTCTACCAAAGAGGATTCACCCTATATTTTAAAAGATATTTCATTTGTTGCTGAAGCTGGAAAAATGATTGCTTTTGTTGGGGCAACTGGTGCAGGTAAAACTAGTATTATAAATCTAATTAGCAGATTCTATGATATCCAAAAAGGTGAAATTTGTTTAGATGGGGTTTCAATAAAAAATCTAAATTTAGATCAACTTCGAAGTTCAATCGCTTTAGTACTTCAAGATAATGCACTGTTTTCAGGTTCAATACATGATAATATAACACTTGGAAGGTCGGACATTTCAAGAGAAGAAGTGATTTCGACTTCAAAGCTACTTGGTGCCCATCAATTTATAAGTAAATTATCAGATGAATATGATACTGTCTTAAATGAGAGAGGAGCTAGTCTTTCAATGGGGCAAAGACAAATTATATGCTTAATTCGAGCCATGGTTTTTAATCCACGAATATTGATTTTAGATGAAGCTACATCGAATATAGACTCAGAGACAGAGCATTTGATAACAAAAGCACTTGAAGTAGTAATGAAAGGAAGAACTAGTATTGTAATTGCTCATCGCCTATCAACAATATTACACGCTGATAAGATTATAGTGATGCATAAGGGTGAACTTCGTGAATCTGGTTCGCATAAAGAATTAATCGAACTTGAAGATGGTCTTTATAGAAAACTTTATGAATTACAATACAAAGATCAATTTGTATAAAAAAAATTGATGATTTAAGTTAATCATTGATTCAGGTTTTAGTTCAATCCCTAAGGTTTTAGTAATCTCAATAATCTAAACGAATTCAATTTGATGGGTAAGATTAAATTTAGTGTTGCATCAACTTTTAGATCTGTTTTCATAGTAACCCTTACCTATTTGTTTGAAAACAAATTGAAGAAACTCAATAAAATTGAATAGATACCTTAGAGAGTGAAAAGAAACCTCGTCTTAAGAATTATCAATACGGACTCATTGTTATTAAGAATTTAAAAGATAAAAGATAAGTATAATACAAAAAATTATGATGTATTCAATACAACTGGAAGGGCTTTTCTTCATTTTTTATTGATTTTCACCTTTCAATTGTATATATTTAGTATATGTGGATAACTCTAATCTACATAAAACACTGATACATAAACCTTTCAATCCCACGAAGAACAGTCAATATGGCGCACGAAAGAATCGAGATCGATCTGCCTTTGGCCAAAGTGTACGAGCTTTTAAGCAATCCGGTAGATTTTCCAAAGTTCATGTCTGAGTTAGAACAAGTAACACGTTTAAGCTCTCAGTCATTCCAATATCAAGCAACAATTGCCGGAGAAACTTTCCAATGGACAACAAACGTTATTGATGATTTAAGAAATACACGCTTTGCTTGGATAACTATCAATGGTAACCTAAATCAAACAGGCACGATTCGTTTCACGCCTTTAGATAATGGTACTAGAACTCGCATTGAGTATAGCTTAGATTATCGTACATTTTTTGGTCAACCAAGTGAAGAATTAACAAAATTTATTGACGGTTTATCTGAAATATTACAGGCAAATCTACAGAAATTCAAAGAATTAGCTGAAAACGACGGTTTCACTGTTGAGAAAAAAGCTGAAGCTGCAATTTAAGGTACTTTTATCTTACTGAATTTTACGTTAAGGACTGTCAAAAGCAGTCCTTTTTTATTTTATTCTACCCATCCAATGATTCACTTTGTTTAAACATAAGTGAAAGGTATCTGTCTGTAAAATTTGCATGGGGCAACTCCCTAAAATAACTAATATCGAGTTTTTTATTGCTAATTAAACAGCTTCTTCATGAACACTACTTGCAGCATTTCTTTTTTTTACACATGTTCCCATTAAATCATGCATCCATATCATGTTAACTCCTAAATCGATACATTCAATTGTAAGTTTTAGTGTGTTTTCCTTATTTGTTGCAATGAAAACTGCATTTGGAATCTGTGGAATAGCGCTTAAATTAGGGTACACTTTATCATATTTATATTCTTTTAAACTTTTACTAACACCAAATATAGGGAGTTCATTTTTTTTTTAAAACATCATAAACTAAATTTGAAGAACCTGGCTTGTTTAATGAAAGTCCTACAATAGCAATAGTTTTAGACGTAAAAAAAAGAGTTGTTTTTTCATTTGTTTTCATAAATTTTTCTTGTTTTTGAATTAATAACTAACTATTTATCTCAACTTTCAGAATTCTTCTTTAACTCTGAAAAAATTTGGTTTAGGATACAGTCTAGCACTAAATGGGCATCCAGTACTCTGACACTAGTTCTCGGCGTAACGTATGAATGTGAGTTTCAAACAATGTTGCGATTTTGATATTGATGTGACTTTAAACAACATTCAACATTCTGCAAATTGGAAATTAAGCTAAAGGTTGAAGTCCAAAAGTTGAGTATATAATTAATTATCATGTACGAATAATTTATATAGAGGATTTGCCCTTCATAATTTAAAGCTAAGTATAACTACCGTACAATTAGTTTGTAACTGTTGATTATGAAACTAAATGTATTTTTAAGCTCGATTACTTTTTTTAAAATTAAGACATGACTTAATTCTAATAGAAAAGGATTTCGTACTTTCTTTTTCGATATAGCCTTTAAAGATTATATTTGTTGGATAATTTATAGTAAATTTAGAGTCAGTCTGAAAAGTCTGATTTGTAGGTTTTAATCTATTCTAATCGGATTAAATGGATAATTATTTTACTACAAACTATTGATCAAATAAAGTTCAATTTTAAAATATTACATTAAATATAATTAAAAGACCAATAAGTCTGATAATAAAACCGCTTCCAAGTGAAAATTATTTTTACGTTTATTTTAATGAGGAAATTATTGTTTTGACTAGTATAAACTACATTGAAGTTCAACAAATAGAAAAATATAAATTGTTTTGAAAATGAAAAAAAAAATAGTCGTAATTGGCGGAGGATTTGGTGGATTTTATTTCGCCAAAAAAGTTAAAAGTTCAGATTTTGAGATTACGTTAATTGATCGCCGTAATCATCATTTATTTCAGCCACTATTGTATCAGGTTGCAACAGGTGGTCTTTCGCCTGGGGATATTGCTTATCCAATTCGATCAGCATTGTCATCAAAAAAAAATATACGTTTTGTTCAAGATGAGGTGATTGATTTTTGTGCTGCTGATAAATCTGTAATTACAAAAAATGGAAAGTATAACTATGATATGCTCATTGTTGCGGCAGGTACAGGTAATTCTTATTTCGGAAATGATTCTTGGGAAAAAAATGCACCGGGTTTGAAATCAATTGAAGATGCCTTAAAAATGAGGTCAAAAATATTATATCCACTAGAAAAAGCGGAAATTGAATCAGATTCGGAAAAACAAAGATCACTTATGACTTACGTGGTTATCGGTGGCGGACCAACAGGGGTAGAACTATGTGGAGCCATTGCAGAAATGACAAAGGTAACATTAAGAGGCACATTTAGATCGATTCAATCTGAGCAAACTCGGATTGTTTTAGTGGAAGCGGGTAAGCGAATTTTAGCGGGATTTTCAGAAAAATTGAGCCAAAAAGCACTTGTAAATTTAAAAAAATTAGGAGTAGAAGTCTTACTAAATACGAAAGTAACACAAATTGAATCTGATTTTGTCGAAATTGAAAATGATGGGAAAAGAGAAAAAATAGGTACTGAATCGGTTTTATGGGGAGCTGGAGTTAAGACTTCTGATTTAGTTTTACGCCTAAAAGAACAATTTAATTGTATAGTAGATAAGCAAGGTAGAGTTCAAGTTAATCCAACATTACAGATTGAATTAGAACACGCCGTTTTTGTAATTGGTGATATTGCTCATGTAATAGATCCTCAAACAACTAAGCCACTTGCAGGTATAGCGCCTGTTGCAATGCAGCAAGGAGCTTATCTTGCCAAGAATGTGCATAAATTTATGAAAGGAGAATCCACAAAACCCTTTATGTATTGGGATAGAGGAAGCTTAGCCGTAATTGGTAGAAACAAAGCAGTTGGGACAGTATTTGGATATGAATTAAGTGGATTTCCTGCTTGGTTTACATGGGTTTTTATTCATATTGCTTATTTAATTGGATTTAGTAATCGCATTATTGTTTTATTTCAATGGGCGTGGAATTATATAACTCGAAAACGAGGTGCATTATTAATTACTGATTAGAAGTTTAAGCTTAATCCTAAAAGTAGTATTCAGCATCTTATTCTGTGAATTCACAGGATTTGGAAGGGTGCAATCCTAAACCAAAGACTTTCTGGAGTGGGTTCAAGTTTAGATTTTGAAATAGTACAATGCTTCATCAAACTATTCTAAATCGATTTTTTAATGAAAAAAAAAGCTGCAAAAAAATATCCTTTAATTACGTTAGGCGATTCCTTATCTCTTGGTTTTCAAAATGGAGCTGTTTGTTCAACGCAATATTCTTATCCCTCAATACTGGCAAAACTGTTAGAGGATAAACTATTTCAAACGGTTTCATTTACATCTCAAGGTGGAATTCCTTTAAATATGGAAGTATTACTTAAAGGGATAGAAGAGGAGTTTGGAACGGAATTAGGTTGGGATGATGCACTCCTTATTTCAAATTCTCTAGTTTCTACCTTACTTAGAATAAAGCGTTATTGGGAACAAGATTGGTCTAGATTTCATCAAAATCGAGAATTAAATCAACCATTTTCGAATCAAAGTTTATTTAGTGCAACTGTAAATGATGTTTTTGTATTAACGGATGCGGATTGTAACTATATTCTTGATAGGCATATTTCTGTAGGTAATCGTTTTCAGATACTGCCACAAAATGCTTTTTATACCGCAGCGAGAAGAGTTATCAATCCTAGTTTGTCACTATTGGAGAAGACTTCAACTTTATTTTCAAACGTGAAATGGTTCAGCGATCATGGTGGAATGGAACATTTTATTGTTTTTTTAGGTGCAAATAATTTAGTTGGTGCATTAACGGATTTAAAGATTTTAGAGGCAACAGAAGCGGATTTATATAAAAAACCTTTTGAAAGAAATGTAACTGTTTATTCATCCCATTTATTTAAAGAATCATTCGAAAGTTTAGCAGAAAAACTCTCAAAATTATCCATAAATTATATTTATACGGCAACCATTCCAGACATCACTAAAGTTCCATTATTACAAAAAATAGAATTTGCTGATATATGTATTTACACTCATATTTGGGTTAAAAAAGAAGATTTTGATAAAGACGTACATCCCTTTTTAACAGAAAACGAATTAAATTATCTTCAAACGTTGCTAATCGAGTATAATGAGATAATTAAAGAAACTGCCCAAAAAAATGGGTGGAAAGTTTTAGATGTTTATGCTATCGTTGAAAAGTTACATCAAAGACAATTCAATGAAGTAATTCCAGCAGCAGCCATTAGGGCTTTAAGAAAAAATAAAAAAACTCGATATTTAGTTCGTAATGATAACTCGTTAAGTATAGATACGCAATTCCCTGAAATTAATGAATCAACAGGGCAACTGATTCATGGTGGAATTTTTTCATTAGATGGTTTGCACCCAACTACCTTTGCTTATGCTTTAATTGCTTTTGGGTTTCAACAGTTAATGCAAGAAAATGGTCAGAAGTTTAATCAGGTTTTTGACTGGGATCGAATAATTGAAAATGATACTATATTGACGGATACTCCATTATTAATAAATGACTTAAGGAAAGTATTATATTATATTAGTGCTGATTATTCCAAACTATTTTCGAAACTTGGAAAGCATTTATTTGAAGAGTTTAGTCAAATATTTGGTGGGAAAATCTGAGCAATGAATTAAAGTATAAAGACAAATTTGAACATGTATTTCCTTAAAAATGAATATTCGAGATTTTATAGAACAATTACCAAATCAAAAGGTACCATTTGCAGCACTAATAGGTGAAAAAACATATTATTCAGTTTCTCCTCTTATGCACAATACTGCTGCTATATATTATAAATTAGATTTTGAATATCTGGCATTAGATGTTTCCAATGCTGATTTTCATTTAATTTCTAATGTATTAAATCATGAATTATGTCTTGGTTTCAATATTACAATTCCATACAAAGAAAAGATATTACGCTTTGTAGATCAAAAGTCTGATTTGGTAAAAAGGTTAAATGCTGCAAATGTTATTTATAAACTTGGAAATAATATTCATGCAGAAAACACCGATGTTGAGGGCTTTATTTATCCTTTAAAAGATATTCCAGAGTTAAAAGGAATTACAAAAGCATTTATTTTTGGATCGGGTGGTGCCGCAAGAGCCACTTATGAAGGTTTAAAACGCCTAGCAATTGATTCGATTTATTTTGTATCAAGAACTCCAGGACTAAATCAGTTGTCGTATGAAAATTGGATGGAGAGTATTGAAGAACTGGATAAGGTACTTCTTGTAAATGCAAGTCCATTAGGGATGTTGAATTTACACGATAAGTCTCCAATATCACAGGCTGAACTACGTAAAGTTAATCCACTTATCTGTTATGACTTAATTTACAATCCAACCAAGACACTATTTTTAAAATATGCTGCAGAAATAGGTGTTTCCTTTTGCATAAATGGTCTTGAAATGTTGATTAGGCAGGGTAGCGCTGCTTTTACTATTTGGAATAATTATGATTTTCCTATAGAGCAAGTAAAACTTCGTCTTCAAGAAAATGGTAAGATTTAAATGAATGTTATTGGTGAATAAAAAAAACGAGTTTAGGAATTTTATAATCCTATTGATTTTTCTTTTGAGTTTACCTGTATTCATCATTAGCATAAATACGTTTTTAATTGCTCAAGAAGACCAAGAGATAGTTTCGGATGTACAAAATCGGCAATTGCAAAATCTGCACTTTTCTATAAATCAACAAATTAAAGAAATTGTACTTTCTTACTTTCCAAATGCAGGTAGGTTAATAGAAGAAAGGAAGAATAGTTTTTTACTAACTTGGATAAAATTAGATATTGAAGGGAAACAGATGGAGTCTCTGGGAGCTAAGTATTTAGTTGAAAAAAGCCTTAAACTAAATAAAAGTTTATATAACAAAAAATCAATGAATCAGGTTATAATAAGATCATTAAATGATTCACTATTAGTATGTAGAAACAACGCAAAGAATGAACTGTTAATTATAAATAAAGATATCTTTTTAAGAAATGAATTGTTACCAGTGCTATTTTTAAATTCGAATGAATCAATTCAATTAGCTTTAAAACAAAGTAGTATAAATCGAATTATCTATGCAAAAAAAGAGTTTGATTCATCCGCCTTATATTTTGAAGAATCGTTATGGATTTGGCCTGATGTGCAACTTTTGATTCAAATAAGTAACAATTCATTAGAAGAGTTAAGACTATGGAAGCAAACAAGATCACTAGTTGTGATTAGTTTATTAATAATTCTGCTAACTATTGCTATGCTATTGTTTTATAATATCTATAAAAAAGAAAAAAAATTATCGAGATTAAAAACTGATTTTGTTGCAAATGTTTCGCATGAGCTTAAAACGCCCATTTCGTTAATTCGAATGAATGCAGAAACACTTGAAATGGGGAGGGTTAAAGAAGAAAAAAAGAATAATTATTATAGGGTTATCATTTCTGAAACAGAGCGTTTAACGCATTTAATTAATAGCATTTTAAATTTTTCTAAAATTGATTCTGGTAAAAAACAGTTTACGTTTCAAGCTGTTGACTTAAATGAAAAAGTAGAATTTGTTTTAGCACAATATGAAATATTATTAGATAGAAATGATTTTCAAAGAAGAATAGACCTAGATTCTTTAATTCAACATATTTATGCAGATCCTAACGATGTAATAGAAATTATACTTAATTTGTTAGATAATGCTATTAAGTATAGTAAAGATGAAAAGAGAATACAGGTTAGGACGTATAAAAAAGACAAGTTTGTAGTACTCGAAATGAAAGATGCAGGTTCTGGTATATCAGAAAAAGATTTACCTTTGATTTATGAACCTTTTTTTAGAGCAGAAAACTCTTTAAATCAACATACAAAAGGTACCGGTTTAGGTTTATCCTTAGTTAAAGAAATGGTACTAGCCTGTGGAGGAAAAATCGAAGTTAAGAGTAAGCTAAAAGAAGGGACAACATTTAAAATAATGTTTAAAACTTGGTCTAAATAAAAAAATAAATAATTTAATCTATATTTAAGCTTGATAATTAATAGATGAGCTTATCCCGAAAAGTAATTTTAGCAAAATATTTGGTGAATTATCAGGATTTGAAAGGGTGTAAGCGGAAAAATCGACTTTCTGGAGTGGGTTCAATCATCAGAAATTAAAATAGGTTAAGAAATAATTGAACACTTTTTTAAAAATGGAAATTCTATGAAATTTAAATTGTTAGTTGTTGAAGACGAACCTGAAATGAGATGTGGTATTGCAGATAACCTAGAATTTGAAGGATATGAAGTGGATACTGCTGAAAACGGAGAAATAGCGATACAGAAATTAAATCAACACAATTACGATTTAGTAATTTCTGATGTAATGATGCCCACTGTATCGGGTTTTGATTTGGCTAAACACATGCAAAAAAATGAAATTAAATCAGGTTTAATTTTACTTACTGCACGTTCACAAGAATTAGATAAAGTAATAGGACTAGAATTAGGGGCTGATGATTACATAAGTAAACCCTTTAGTTTAAGAGAGTTTTTAGCACGTGTTAAAGCTGTTTTAAGACGATACTCTAATCAAAAAAGTTCTAATTTTTCTTCTATGAAAGAAGAAATTCCATTTGGATTAGTTAAGATTCATCCAAAAACATGGCAAGTTTTTAATGAGGGAAAAGAATTGAATTTATCACATAAAGAAGTTGAATTATTGCTTTTCTTTTCGGGAAATGCTAATAATGTGATATCTAGAGATGAGTTACTAACTAATGTATGGGGTTATCAAGATTTACCAACAACAAGAACAGTTGATAATTTTATTTTAAGATTACGACAAAAAATAGAACCAGAACCATCACAACCAAGATATTTATTAACTGTGCATGGAATTGGTTACAAATATGTTCCATGATAACTTTTAAGCTAATACGTTTATCAGGTAAGGGATTATAAAAAAATGTTAGGAAATAACTCAAATTCAGACTTTGACATTTTGTAAAGTGAATGATTTTGTTAACGGTATGATGTAGCATAATTAATGAAAAAAAGAGCTTATTCACATCACAATGAGCTTAGTTCATAGTTGTTATTTGGTCAAGTTGGGCTTCGACCCAGCATCTCCCTTAGAACCAATCTATTCAAAGAAAAAGTGATTGTTGCGTAAAAAGATATTGGACAGAGATAGCACTTTGTGGTTCTTCAAATCGTTTAAAGGCACGGGATGACTTTTTTTTTGCAAAAACCACTGCCTTTTTTATAGAAAGGAAGTCCGAATTAGAGGAAATAATTATCACGATGAGAATTCATTCATTTCATAAACTATAATTGATCTTAAAAATAGCAAGCTTCTGGATTTCAGATAAAAAACTTCTTATCACTTTTTCTTTTCGTTTAACCAGAAAGTCATTTCAAAAGCATCACATAATCCAGAAAATTCATTTCCATTAAATACAGGAATAAATTCAGCTTTAAATTTCAAATCTCCAGAAAAAGTGGAACTATCGAGTATATTGATAAATGTTCCAGGTTCAGGTGTTCTTAGGATATCATTTAATGAAAGGTTGGAAGGAAAGGATCTTAAAACTTCATTTCCAAAAAGAATAAATTCAAATTTTTCAGCAATAAAAACGGGAACTATTGCATTATTTAAGGCATCAGGGTTAACGTCCATAATCTTATCTATTATTTGTGCAGGGCTAGAGTCTTTATCCAATTTGAATATTAATTCGGAAAACTCAGGATTCGCAGTAAGTTCAGATTTGGCATTCATTAATAGATAAGCTGAATAAAAACAAAAAGTTCCTAGCCAAAAGGAATGATAACTATCTACAGTAAAAAAAAGCAGTAGTGTAATCAAAAATAATAAGCCTATAAAACCGGAGCTTAATCGGTGCATAAGTTTTGAAGCACTATAGAAATTTTGGTGTTTTCTCCAAATCAAAGCTCTTAAAGCTCTTCCTCCATCTAATGGATAAACGGGAATTAAATTAAAAAAGGCTAAAATTAAGTTCATGAATGCTACAAAATGAACTGAAAAATAGGCTAAAGATTGAGTTTTAGGATCGAGGCTAGTAAGAATGATAAAAAAAGACAGAGATAAAACTCCAGAAACAATTGGTCCGGCCATAGAAACAAAAAACTCTTGAATAGGAATTAAAGGTCTGTGTCTAAGTTCTGCCATTCCGCCAAAAAGGTAAATATGAATTCGTTCAATAGGTATTTGTAAGATTTTCGCTGCATAAGCGTGACCAAATTCATGTAAAAGAATAGAAAGCAATAAGCTAATTGAACCTGTTGCACCTAGAATTATATAGTTGGAGTTTTTTTGTAGATAAATAACAGCTGGGAAATATTTTGAAGACAAAACCCATGCTAATAAAAGCAATGCAAGGGGCATCAAAAAATCAACTGTAATTTGAAGACCTAGAATAGTAAAGCGAAAAACGCCGTTTTTAACCCCTAACATAACATTATCTAACTAACAGCACTTTCAATGGCTTTAAGGTAACCTTTATCAGCGTCAATTTCTACTTCTATGCCAATTGGTAAGGTTAGCATATTGGATAGATGACCTGTTGTTAACCCAATATAACAGGGTTTACCTAATGGTTCGAAGCGATCACGTATTACGTCGATTAAATCTAAACGAGTAGTATTGCCAGTAGATTCGTTGTAATTCGTAATATGTCCAACCGCAAAACCAGCCGCCTCTTGTAATTTTTTAGCCAACCATAAATGGGTCAACATTCTATCGATTTTGTAAAGAGGTTCATTAACATCTTCAAAGAAAATGATTTTACCACGAGTATCAATTTCCCATTCTGTTCCCAAAGTTTGAATCATTAAAGAAAGATTTCCACCCATTAACTGCCCTCTGGCCTTACCACCATAGATACGCATAAATTCTGGATCATCATCAATATGTCTCTTACTTGGTGTCTCGAAAATTCCTGCTGGAGAGTTTTGCATTAGAACTTTTTTCCAATTGTCGCGAGTATATGGTGTCCAATCGGATAGCGCATTGGGCCCATGAAACGTAACGATGTTTGAGAATTGATTCATTGCTATGAGTAAAGAAGTATTATCAGAATAGCCAATAAATGCTTTTGGGTTATTTTTAATGAGTTCAAAGTCAAGCATGGGTAATAATCTACTTGATCCGTATCCACCTCTAATTGGAAAGATTACATTTACTTTGGGATCTGAAAAAGCTGCATGAAAATCACTTACACGTTCAGAGTCTAAACCACCAAGATATCCCCAACGAGACCCTAAATTATCGCCTAATTTCGGAATTAAGCCTAATTTCTTTACTTCGCGAATGGCTTCTTGAATATCTGAACTTCGTACAACAGAACCCGCAGGTGAAACTATAGCAGCAACATCTCCACGCCGAATTTTTTTAGGTTTGATTAATTCCCCAGTTGAACTACTGTTTTTTGCAGTTAAAATTGCTGGTGCATGTAAGCTTAGGATTCCAGCAGCAAGTAATTTGAGAAAACTCTTGCGTTTCATGATTGAATTAAAGGGTTCTGAACTTGGTTTTGAAATGGTAGTGTAAGAGAAAAGTACAGATTTAAAGGGATTAATTCTGTTTTATTTAAATGAAATTACAAATAGTATACCTAATTATATCATTTTTGAATAAATTACAAGCCTGAGTTCAAGTTAAGAATGAATATCATAAAATTAATCAAATCTCAGAATAAACAGGGTCAAATGTCTTTTGGCTTAGTTATCCAATCCTTAATTTATTTCACAATTAGGCAGAGTTGTAAGGTCAAAGCCCAACATGTCGAATTTAATCTTTTCCTTTTTTTATTGTTAAGTTCTTTTCCCAAACTAGGGTTAAATTAATACAATCCTTTATTAAACAGCGTTTCATACCAAATTTGTAACTGAACAAAGAAACGGTGCGTAGTGTGTTATAACTCATTTAAAAATTGAATAGCTATGAATCGCACTACAAAAACACTTTTCGCATTATTTTCAGTACTAATTATTTCCTCTTTTTTAATCTCATGTGGTGAGGAATCACAATCAAAAGATAATCCAAAAACGGATTCACTAGTCACGATTCCTATTGAAGCTGCGATGGCTAAAATGGGAAATGTTTCGGCTTATTATTCATCAACAGCGAAATTGGAGGCAGAAAATGAAGCCATTGTTGTTGCAAATCTTTCAGGGATGATTGAGCAAGTGTTAGTCGAAGAGGGAGATAAAGTCATTGAAGGACAAGTTTTAGCTCTATTAGATAATAGGCAGTACAAATTTGAGGTTCAAAGAGCAGAAGCTTCTTTGAAAAAATTGGAAAACGATTACAAACGAAGTAAAGATTTATTTAAAAAAGGATTAATAAGTAGTGAATCTTTTGATGACAAAAGCTTTCAG
>CAZNTR010000011.1:0-38763 GCA_964575925.1 uncultured Chitinophagales bacterium | reverse complement strand
CTTGTTCTCCAGAATTTTTCGAAGGTGTTGACTTCGTTTTTTCAGGTTTAGATGCATCTGTTGCAACTGAAGTTGAAGGCGCATTTGCAGCAGCTGGAATTTCGGTAATTTCAAACGCAAAAAACTACAGAACTGAAAAATACGTTCCTCTTTTAGTTCCAGAAGTGAATCCTAATCACATCAAATCTATCAAAAAACAAACCTACGATGTAAATGGAAAGGGATTTATAGTAACTAATCCCAATTGTGTTACCGTCCCTTTTGTCATGGCGCTCAAACCTTTACAAGAATCTTATGGCATTAATTATGTCATTCTTACTTCAATGCAAGCTGTTTCTGGCGCTGGTTACCCTGGCGTTCCGAGCTTAGATATTATGGGAAATATTGTCCCTTTCATTAGCGGTGAAGAGTCAAAAATTGCTTCTGAACCTTTGAAATTATTAGGAACTTTGCAAGAAGATGGAACTATTTCCATGGCTAATTTCCCCATTCAAGCAACCGCTGTTCGCGTTCCTGTATTAGAAGGTCACTTATTAAGTATTTCAGTTTCTTTAAAGAAAAAGCCATCTTCCGCAGACGAAGTAATTGATGTTTGGAATAATTGGATCAATCCTATTGAAGAATTAGAGTTGCCTTTTGCACCAAAAAAACCAATTGTTGTTACTAGAGAAGATCGTTATCCTCAACCACGTTTACATGCTTATGATGAAAATGGCATGAGAACCACAATCGGACGCGTTCGTTTAACAACAATTACAGATTTATCTTTTGTTGCTTTAGCTCACAATACCGTTCGTGGCGCTGCAGGTGGAGCCATTTTAAATGCTGAATTATTAGTCAAAAAAGGCTATTTGTAGAAAACGCTTCGTCATCGTAGCGTCATTCAATTGTCAATGAGAGTTGCAAAAACGCCATCTCATCGTCATCCTGTTGAAAAACAGGATCTCTGCCTGATAGCGCATTAATCTTCGCTTTCTAATCGCTGTAAAATCAGAACTTCACAGCGGTTCTTAAGTGGAAATTACTGCAGAATTCTTCACTAGTTCGGGATCCCGTGTCGGAGCACGGGATGACGTTACTTCGGCTTAGTTTGGAATTTTTGATTTTAATTTCTAATTCTTCTTAGTTCTTAAGCGGAAATCATCACATAATTCTTCACTTGTTCGAGATCCTTTGTCAAAGCACAGGATAACCATAAGTTCGGACTTAACGCGGAATTTTTGATGCTAATAAGCCAAAATCGACATCGGTTTTGGCTTTTATTTTTAGTTGATGTTTCACCATCAAATAATTGGAAAACAAACGCCTTTTCCATACTGGAATATCTTTATTCTCCAAGGTAAGCATATCAAAATGAGCTGCATCTAAATCTTGCTCATTTACCACTTGCGCAATTTTTGCCAAAGGATTGTAGTCTTCAATAATTCGTTTTCTCGCTTCATGAAGAGCATCTATTCTTTTTGAATAATCTGTTGAATCTTGTAAAACGCTTGAAATTATTTCCGCGCCTAATTTTGGGTCGTTTTCAGGCAAATGAACGACTGCTTCTTCAGGGAAATACGAATGAATATTTGGAGCGCCGACATAAAACGGAATTGTCCAGCACAATAAAGCATCATTAATTTTTTCCGTGAAGTAATGTGGTATAGCGCCATTTTCAATCGTAATAGAATACTGATATGGAATCAAGGCTTCCAATTTATTTTGCATAGTTTTAAATCCTCTACCAAATAAATCAAAGGAAATATTAGATTTAGCTAAATAAGTTAAATAAGTCAATCGCTGATAATGACCAGGTAGAATAATCGTTTTGCTTGAAATTGCACTACAGCAATTTGTTTTTTCAATTGGATTTTCATTAAATAATTCACCAACTGATTTGGGAATGCTCCAGCCTAAAAATCCATGAGATGCAGTTCTAGAATGTACAGGACTAAACAAGTGAACTTTTTTATTTTCAAGACCATACATGAATGAATGAAAAGGCTTAATTCCCGGCTCCATCATGAAGAAAATAATTTTTTTGCTTGGAAACGTGTAAACTTTATTTTTGGGAATCGTGTTAAAAACCGCAATAAAATCATATTCGTCCTCAGTAGAAAGTGTAAATCGTACTGAATTGAATGAATAATATCCATCTATTTTTCTATTCGAATGCATAGCTAAAAACTCATCTACTTCGGAGAGTTGCGCTGCTAAAAGTAAAACAACTGGAAATTTCATTTAATCAGAATCAATTATAAGTGAGACCACACAGATAGTCGGATTGGCTTGTTTTTACTGATTTAATTCGGATAAAATTGACGATTATTTTGTAAAAAACTGCCATCAGAGTACGCACAACATTATAATGATTAGATATTTTTAACTCAAATTCGGACTTTGTTTCTAAACAAACTTCACGGGTTTTTACAAAAAAGGTCATCTCGTACCCCGACACGATTCAAAAACAACGAAGTGCTATCTTGGTCAAAATCTTTTTAAGCCAAAAGCAGTTCTTTTGTATAAGTTAAGTTCTCAGGCTGAGATGCTGGGGCGGAACCCAACATGACGAAACAACGTATAAGAAATAAGAACTATATTTTGCGAATAGGTTATAGTTTTTATTTTATTTGCAAAACTGAACCTTTTTAAAAATTAATAAACTTTATAAAAGGCATAAGTCCGAATTTGAGTTTTTAAAGTCAGATTGTTTGCTTAACTGATCATCTTTGTATAATTGAATAGTAATTCAACCATAACAGATTCATGCTTTTCTTACAAACACAGATTTCAATCCCATTGCTCCAAAACCATCAATTTTGCAATCAATATTATGATCACCATCCGTAAGACGAATATTTTTCACTTTTGTACCTGCTTTTACTGGCCCTGAAGCACCTTTAACTGGTAAATCTTTAATCACAATTACTGAATCTCCATCGTGTAAAATATTTCCATTTGCGTCTTTAATGACCAAGATATCTTCATCTTCACCTTCTACCATATTTGGATTCCATTCGTGTCCACATTCTGGGCAGGCATATAATTCAAAACCAGTGAAATAGCCATAAGGGGACTCACAGTTTGGGCAGGGTTTCATTTCTTCAGACATAATTTAATTTTTAATACGAATTAACTTTTAAGAACTATAAATTAGGATGATTATTTCTTTAGCACAAATTTAAGTCTATATTGATTTATAAGTCCACTCTGAAAAGTCGTATTTGTGGTTTAAATCCTACCAAATCTTATGAACTCGCAAATTATTTTACTGATAACTAATTTTCGGAGTGGGTTTATTTATTAAATTTTAAAACATGACTCTACTCCTAAAAGTCGATTCTTTCGATTTACCCCCATCCAAATCCTTCGAATTCGACGAATAGTTTGCTGAAAACTACTATTCGGAGTACACTCAAACATGGATTCATAAACAGAGAACCATTTTGCAAAGATCGATTGTGAGTACATCATTAAATTTAGTTTTTTTGAACTCACTTATTTCATTGAAATGGAATAGCAATAAGAAGCTTTTTCATCAACAATCATTTCTGTCACAAAAGTAAAACCAAGTTTAACTAGGAGTTTTTGAGAAGCAAGATTTTCAATCATGGTTGTAGCAAGTAATTCAGGAAATTTTGGCTGAGTTAACATGAATTCTAAAATAGGTTTCGATGCTTCAAATCCATAACCACAATGTTGAAAATCTGGCAAAAAGGCAACACCAAAATCAGCAAAAGGCAAATAATCTCGTTGAATTACGGTTAAAATTCCCATCTTCTTTAATAACGGCGCATCCCAAACTACCCAATAATGTCTATCTGAGCTTGTAAGAATCATTTCTGTTTAGTGAACAGCATCAGCATGAGAATAGATTTTTTTATCTCCAATAAACCGAAGCCATGTATCCGAATTTGCCAATTCAAACATAAAATCTGAATCATTTATGTGAAGAGGTTTTATTAACAGACGATTGGTTTTAAAGATTGCTTTAAACATAAAAACAGATTTTAGAAAAAACTTTATAAATCTTATTCTCTTTTCTACAGAAGTAAAGAATGAACTAGCTCCAAAAAGTTTTTTTTTAAATGATCGGCAATTTTTCGCGATTTGATTGGCTAAAATTGGCGAATTCGAGTTTTCGAGGTGGACTCAAGAATTGTAATATAAATAAACAAACTTCTTTAAAATAGATTCATTTTAAAGTAAATCACTAATAGTTAATATCATATGGTAATTTTTATCATGAATAATCTGAGAAATAAACTGTTCTTCTTTTTCATTCAAGTTTAATTTTTGAATCCTCTCTTTCAACTCTTTAAAATTCATCAACTCTATATCTTCTTTAAACCCTGCAATAAATTCTTTAGAATTTCTTGTTTTAATTGAATTCACAAATCCATCAACGGTAACCTTGTCTTCTTTTGATATTTCTTTTTGAATAATTGGTTTAGTTTCAGGAATAGATACAGGTTTAGTTTCAAAATTGTAATTAATTCCCAACCATTTTTGAATGACTAATAATAAGCTATTCAGATCAACAGGCTTAAAAAGCATATCTGTAAATCCATTTTCAACAAACGATTGCTTAGAATCAATAAAACCACTTGCCGTTATAGCAATTACTGGAATTGAATCAAATTGTACATCTTTTCTGATTTCAGCCAATACTTCATCACCGCTCATTATGGGCATTCTAATATCAAGTAATACTAAATCAACTCGATTTTCATATAAAATTTTCAGGGCGTTTATTCCATCCTTGGCTAACAAACAGTTAAAACCAATTGGCTGTAAAATATCGTGAAGTAAGGTCAAATTTGTTTCTGTGTCATCAACAATTAATACTGTTAATACTTCTGAACTGCCCGAATAGGAGATGGGTAAAACATTTTTAGTTTGTGTTATATCATCAGTAATTAAATCAGCTGATTTAAATGGGAGTTTGATGATTAATCTACTCCCAATCCCTTCGTCACTTTCCATTTCTATTGAACCTGAAAGTAATTCTGCCATTTTTTTACAAATTGCTAAACCTAAACCTGTACCTTGGCTAAAACGACCTTCAACTTGTTTAAACGGTTCAAAAATACTTGCCAACTGATTTTTAGGTATTCCAATTCCTGTATCCTCTACACAAATTTGAAGTAAAACTCTATCGTTTTGTACACCAATTACTTTAGCATTTAACCTTATTTCACCACTCTTAGTGAATTTCATAGCATTACTTAACCCATTAATAATTATCTGCCGAATTTTATTTGAATCGCCCCAAACACGATGCGGAATAGCTGCATCTAAATCAATATTTAAATCAAGTCCCTTTTTTTTGGCTTCAAGAGAGAATATCGAAACTAAATCGTAAAGCATTGTTTTCAGACTTAAATTTGCATTGTGCACTTCCATTTTCCCGGCTTCGATTTTTGATAAATCTAAGATTTCATTAATCATTGATAATAAGTGATCGCCACTTTTATACATAATCATTGCAAAATCTCGTTGTTTTGATTTCATGGTTCTATCATCAGCTAAAATTTGCGAGTACCCTAATATGGCATTTAAGGGAGTTCGTAACTCATGTGAAATACTTGCAAGAAAATTAGATTTGGCAAGATTAGCTCTTTCTGCAGCTTCTTTTGCATTTTTGATAATTTCGGAAAGCCTTAATTGCTGAGTTATATCATGTGAAACGGTAATTACATATTCCGTTAAGCCATCTTTATTTTTAATTCCATTTCCAGTAGTTGAAAAATACCGCCATTCACCAATAAAATCTTTTATTCTATAATGTTGAAACACAACGAACCCCTCTTTGAAAATCTTCTTTGTATTCTCGACTATAATTTTATGATCATCAGGGTGTATAAAATCGATAATATTTTTACCGACAACATCTATATGTTGATAACTTAACAATGTACTTGATGATGGACTACAATACTGAATTTCACCACTTACGTTAGACAATAGTATTAAGTCGCCAGCATGTTCGGTAATCATTCGAAATAATTCCTCACTTTTTGAAAGTCGTTCATTTGTTTCATTTAATTGGCGTGTTCGTTCAAAATCACTGACTTCCAATTCTTGATTCATTTCTTTTAAACGTTTAACTCGCAAACGGTTGTAAGCATAAATAACTATACTAATTAACATTAAAACAAGGAGTCTAAAAAATAATGTGTTCCATATTTTTGGTTCTTGAACAAGTTTTATTGATGCAACGCCAGATTCGTTAACATTTAAATCATGTTGATTGATGAGTTCAATGGTGTATTCGCCATCTGATAGATTCGTCAAATTGATTACCTTAGCACCATTCAATGGAATCCAATCTTCGCGAAGTTCTCTAATTCTATAAAAAAAATGATTTCCAAGTGGATCGGTATAATCATCGTACACAAAATGCAAATTAATCCCAGTAGTTTTCGATGGTGAATTTAAGACCGAATTATTGTGAATGATTACCTTTTCTGTTTTATTTCCTGCTTGAAGTAATGCTTGGTAAAATTGAATTTCGCCCTGTTTGTTTTGTTTTTGTCTATTTTGAGAGGAGAAATAGGTTAAGCCAGAAACACCACCAAAAAAAATATTCCCTAAAGAATCGCCAAAAAATGATCCACTATTGTATTCATTTAGTCTGTGTTGATGAATTCTTTTATAAACTTTTAAATCATTCATCTCTCCATCTGCATTTAATCCGAACTTAACTAAACCTTTATTTGTACTTGCCCAAAGTGTATTTAAATGAGGCACATAAACTAAACCCAATATCATATTACTTGGCAAACCTGCATTTTGACCATAAAATGAAGCTTTTTTTTGCGTAACTGAATAATTAACAAGTCCATGAGACGTTGCCATCCATAATGAATGGTATTGTTCATTAAACCACAAAGCATTGATTTCATGATTACTTTTATCAATTTCTCCCTCAATCGGAGTTGATTGAAAATGAAGTTTATTTGATTTTTTTTCAAAATAATACAAACCGGATGCGGTTCCGACCCAAATGCCTTTGTCATCAGCATGAATTAAACTATAAACCGCTGGAATTCGGTTTTGACTTTGGTCTCTAATTTCAGATAAAAGTTTATCCTTTAAAGAATATTCTAGTAATCCGTATTGAGTTCCAAGTAATAAACGAGTATCCGATTTCTTGATTATCGAAAAAATTCGAAGATGGGCAAATGCTCGTTTATTCTGCATGTTTTCAATTCGAAAAAGCTGCGTTGTATAATCGTAATACACTAATCCATCTGTTAAGGATGCTAGCCAAAGCCCTTTCTTATCTTCTTGAAAAAAACTTAACACAGATTTCGGTTCATAGTGTTGTTTTTTTTCTGTTTTATTGGGTGAAATCTGCTTTAAATCACCTTTATTTTCTTGAAATCGGAATAGTTTTGAATCCGTACCAAGCCATACTTCTTTTGAATTACTAAATACACTCCACAATTCTCTGTTTGAAGAAGTTAAACTTTGCAAATCATTAATTGCAACTAAATTGAATTGAGATTTTAAAAGTGACGTTACATAAACCCCACTTGTTTGTGATGCCACCCATAAATTTTGATGCCGATCGAGAAATAATTTCAAAACCATTTCATCTTTAAAACGATAATCTGTTTTTTTATCATCTGTGTAAATTGCTAAAGTATCTTCATTTATGTCATATCCATACAATCCACTTCGAGCTCCAATCCAAACTAAGCCATCATAATTAGTAACTATACTAGTAATATGTTTCGATTCGATATCTTTTTGATATTTAAATGCTTGTAATACAATGGCCTCATGCAACTTAGGTTTCTTGAAAACAAATACTCCATTCATACGAGTTCCTACCCAATAATTTCCTTTACTATCTTTTTTAATGGTCCGATACAAATAATCAGCTTCCTTTTTCACATTTGCAGCATCATAAACAACCATCTTTTCGACTAATTCCAGTTTTGAATTCCATTTATATAAGCCTTTATCTGTTGCAATCCATGTATCACCATTCTCTTCAGTCATAAATTCATGTACTAAAGTCAATCGCTCTGCATTATTTTTATGCATAAATGGAGTTTCAATAAATGTTTCTTCATTTACATTATAGCGGCTTAAGCCTTTAAACGAACCAATCCATAAAGTCGAATCGTTAGAAAAATGAAGACTAATAATTCTATCATCTTTAATAAACTTTTTACTTTCGTCTATAAGTGGCCGAATTGTTTCCATGTCTGCCTCTAAAATATTTATGCCGCCGCCATTGGTAGCCAACCACAATCTACCTTTCTTGTCTTCCTCTATTGCATTTATCCAATGATTAGTTAAAGCTTGAGTCGAAAAACGATCAATTGTGTAGGTTTTGAACTCATTTCCATCAAAGCGATTTAAACCGTAAGTAGTTGCTAACCAAATGAAACCCCTTTTATCTTGAAAAGTAAATCTAACAGTATTTTGTGATAAGCCATCATTTGTGGTGTATTGAGTGAAGAGCTTTTTTAACACGGTTGTTTTTTGTGCTAATACGAGATTAGCAAACAGTGAACACAATACAAATAAAATAATTTTTAATCCTACTTTGCGCAACATCCGTCAAGGCAATCAAAAATGTAAACTTCAAAACCTAAATTCTACAATAACCAATTCTTAAAAGTAAACAAAACATTCTTAGGTCAAAATAAAAAAGCCAAAAAGTTTATTTTTGACTCTTCAGTTCAGTAAAAAAACAAACTCTATTTATTGCTGTTGCTCTGACTTTGTTGTGCTAAAGCCATTTCTAACATTTGTGTGACTTCATTTCCTAAATGGCGCATCAAGATTTTTTTATACATAATATTTGAACGATACCCTGCTCCAAGATTAAAAAATTCACTAAATGCTTGATCCCAAGCTGAGTTTTTTGGCATTATAAAGCCAAACTGTTCGGTCGTTTTATCTCCAATTTCTTGTCTTTTTACAGGTTGATTATCTTTTTGAGCCATCCAATAATTAGCTAAATCTGTGTATGTAAATAATTTACGGTTATTTATAACCGCTTTAATTGCCTCATCGTCAGAATTAGCTATTTTTATTGATAAATCTGGGAAATACGTTTCTCTGAGCTTATTTAATGTTATAACATGAGTAGTGCCTTTGTGAACCACTGCCGAATATGATTTATATACTTCAGAAATGGATTCGAGCGATTTTAATTCAGGAGCTGAAGAGTGAGTCATTAAAACGGCAATATTATTTAAATATGATGGGCTGTATTTAAAATATTTTCTACGTTCTTCGGTTATAGTAATATTTCCCGCTCCAAATACTCCACCTTTGCTACTCTTTACACTCGAAAGAAGTTTATCAAAATCACCCTGCTCTCTAAACGTGACAGTAACAGTAATACCTTTTGCATTTTTCAACCATACAAAAAACTGATTTAGAATATCTAATTCAACACCAGTATAGTTCCCACGGTTATCTTTGAAAGCGAAAGCCTGTTCTGGGTAATAAACTACCGTAATATCTGCTTTTTTTGAACTTAATGCATTTGCCCAGTCAGTACCCGAAAGTTGTTGTGCATTAATAGAGTTTAGAGTTGAAAGTAAAAATAAAAAAGCTACAACTAGACCAACTCTACTAATATTCCTTATTAGTAGAGTATCTAAGTTTGAAGCTATATTTTGGGGCTCACACAATATTCTTAACATTGAATTCATTCTAGTGACTAATAAAAGAATAAAATACTAAAGATTTCTTAGTCAATTAAACTTTTGTTATGATTTTTTAACTTAAAAGTTTATTGTTAGAGACTAATAGCACCTTAAGTATTAATTTTTTTATTCAAAATATGAATTCAGCCTTACTTTTTTAAGTTATAATTAATATTTAATTGTCTTTTAATCTTAAATCAAGCTAACTACCTAAATAATATTTTATTTATTTTATCTTTATAACTAATTGATTTTGATAACATCCTATCAATTTAAATACCTAAAAATCAAGATTTATTTGCAATTGTTAGTTTCATTAGGGTTTTAACTCAAATTCGGACTTGAAACTTTTTTAAGTTCAAAAAATACAGTAGATTACCAATTGGTTTAAAAGCTTATCAAATTCTACTTCGAGAGGGTTAGTGTTACATTCACATTCCACATTACACTGAGATAGCACTTCGTGTTTCTCCGAGTCTTGCTAAAGCATGGTTATCGTTTTATACTTTGATTGTATTTTAAAACAAACTTTTCGCTTTTTGCTGTATTGAGCCTTTGAATATCCTTAATAATCCCAAGCCCAAAAAGGTACTCCAAATTGGAGATGTTAGTACGATATAGTCATCAATTTATCTCTTTTAAATAAGTACCCAAATTCTTAGTCTCTTCCTAACTGTTTACGATTAGTGGCACCTAGTGCATATCGACATGGAATTAAGGGTTCAACTAAATTAAAGTCGAGTCAACTTCATTAAGCCTTTTTTTTCGATTCCAATCCATTCTGAAAGTGTAATGCTGCTGATAATAGTGCTGAGCGCAACTTTTCGTAGTTCGCTCAACGTTACTTTATTAATACCCAAAATTGATTTAAGTAGAACTTTGCAAAAGTCAATTTTCTTCTTATGCTCCCTATCCAATCTGTGATGTCAACAAATTATTAAACTGAAAACTACTTTTAGAGTACGCTTATTTAATCACTCATAGAATTATGGAGTTTACCTAGCAGTAGGCTTAAATAATTGGTATTTTAGCTAGCAATTCGATTAGAAGTCCTTCTTTCATACAACATTATTATCATATGCAGTTTACAGATTTAAAAACATATATTCTTAGCATAAATGAATCAAAAACAAGTGAAAAACCAAGCGATTTTGACGACTTTTTCAAAGTTTTTTTAAGCTCAATTGAAGATGGTTCAATCCGCGCAGCTGAAAAAACAGATGGAATTTGGAAAGCTAATTCTTGGGTAAAACAAGGAATTCTTCTTGGTTTTAAGCACGGGAAAAATATCCTTCAAAACGATTCCAACTCCTTTCAATTTTTTGATAAAGATACCTATCCTATTCAGAAATTTAATGGAATTGACCGAAATATTCGAATTGTTCCAGGTGGATCAACGGTAAGATCAGGCGCATTTGTTGGAAAAAATGTAACCATGATGCCACCAATGTACATTAACACGGGCGCTTATGTTGATGATGGAACTATGGTTGATTCTCATGCTTTAGTTGGAAGTTGTGCACAAATTGGAAAACGAGTTCACCTTAGCGCAGCCGCTCAAATTGGTGGTGTTTTAGAGCCTATTGGAGCAACTCCAGTTATTGTTGAAGACGATTGTATGGTTGGCGGAAATACTGGAATTTATGAAGGGACACAAGTTCTAGAAGCGGCTGTAATTGGTGCAGGCGTAATTCTTACTCGATCCACTCCTGTTTATGATTTAGTAAATAAAACAGTTTACAAGGGAACGGCTGACTCTCCTTTAGTCATTCCAGCCGGAGCTGTAGTTATTCCTGGTTCAAGACCTATAAAGAACAACGATTTTGCCAAAGATTTGGGTCTAGCTGTTTCTACTCCGATTATTATTAAATATCGCGATAGTAAAACCGATACCGCTACCACACTCGAAAATCTTCTTCGTTAATTTCTCTAACTAAGCGTAATTATTTTGTTGAATAAAATAAAAGAATTACGCACTCTTTTTCTCTATCTTCTTTCTGTAAAAAAATCTATTGGATGCCTACATGTTAAATTCTACTTTATCAAATTCTCCCTATCTACCTAAAAACGCTAATCTTAAACAAAGTAAATTACGCCAAGTTTTTGAACGCGCTCCTGCCGATGCTGTAAATTTGGCAATTGGCCAACCCGGTGAAGATACACCGATGTTTATTCGTGAAGCCGCAAAAAGAGCTGCCATGGAAGCTCCTCTTGGTTACACCGTTAATGCTGGAATTTTATCTTTGCGTGAAAAATTAGCTTCCGAATTTTCGTTTTCAGTCTCACCTACTCAAATTTGTCTCACAACAGGTGTTCAAGAGGCGCTTTTTGCTTCGTTATATATTATGTGTGATGATAATTCTGGCGATATTTTATTACCCAATCCAGGATTCGTTGCTTATCCTGCTCAAGCTGGATTATTAAATGTAAAACCTCGTTATTACAATTTATCAGCTAAAGATAATTTTCGATTTAAGGCTGATGCTGTTTTATCCGAATTGAGACCAGAAACTCGTGGAATTTTAATAGCTCATCCTTCTAATCCTACAGGATCTGATGCAACTTATCCCGAACTCAGAAAACTAATCGATGGCCTTAAAGCTCGGAAAGACGCACCCGTTTGGATCATTGCAGATGAAGTCTATTACGGGATGAGCTACAGCGATTCCGCAGCTTCATTGGAATCCTTTTTTGAGGACTACCCCTATATCATTTTATTGAGAGGCGCTTCAAAAAGTCACCACATGACTGGTTGGCGTTTAGCTTGGGCTGTTTTACCTGAGATTTTAGTAAAGCCATTTATAGCCATTCATCAATATTTATGTACCTGTGTTTCAGCCATTACGCAATATTCTTTTGATTACATTCGTGGCTCACAAGCCGAAAAAGATTGGCTCATTTATCAAAATCAATTGTATAAAAGTAAACGCGATATGGTTTATCAACATTTAAATCCTGATTTGCATTTATTAGGTGGCGAAGGTGCTTTTTATTGGATGATTGATGTTAAACCTTGGTCGATTGATGGGAAAAATGATGAATCTATTTGTTGGGATATGATGGATAAAGCTCGTGTTACTACAGCTCCTGGTTCTGCGTTTGGAAGTTCTACAAATGGTTATTTACGTTTGTCTTACGGTCCACCTAAAGAGCAATTGGAAAAAGGCTTAATTCATTTAAAAAACTATTTTAAGGAATTATAGAAACTGGTTTTTGGTCTTGAAACTAAGCTAGGTTTAAGATTTGCTATATTGAACATAGTTTAGCAGCAATTCTGAAAAAATATAAGTCATTAGGACGAAAGCCATAATCTCTTACTCTCGTTGGTGAATTAATTCATAATCCCCCAAAAACCGCTCACAAGCTTTCGTAACGATTGACGACTTTAAGGAATTTTATATTATAAATCGAGTTGAAAGCATTAGCTTACTTCGTTTTAAAAAAATATTTGCTGCATAAAATAATTTTGCCTCAACATTTTTTGAAACAAACCCTTGTTTAACGGCGGACACTTAGTAAATCAACATAAAAAATCTGAGAATTTGGGCGCTTACTATAATATAAAATGAGCTTCCCATTTTTGCTATATTTCACAGGTTCATTTGCAAATTGTGATGGAGCCGTATATGAAAGATCAGCTTCGCCATTATAATTCGACTCATATACTTGTGGATTCCCATTCACAATGGAACGATAGAGTACTTTCTTATAATCAGCTTGAATATCAACTGGATTATCTAATCGTAAATTATCTGTCACTTTTTGCAAAACACTACCATCCCAATCTGTTAAATAAACCTCTCTTCTACCTAAACGATCTGAATAAAAGGTAATATACTCACGGTCTGAACTTGCTGCAACAGGAACATCATCGCCATTTCCATCACTTATTTTTCGTAAATCTGTGCCGTCAACCCTAATTTTATACATTTGTCGAGCACCATTTTCTAAGCGATGAAATAAAATCCGTTGATCACCAGGCTCAAATAATACAGCCTGATCATCATTGTCTTCGATCAAGATTGGAACTAATCGCTCATTTGGAATGTCTAATAAATAGATATGATGAACAATATCAATTACTCGGTTTACTAAGAGATATCTATTGTCGCTACTCATAGCAACAGGTTCAAATTCCCCAAGACCACTAAGTACCAATTGTTCTGTTTCAGTAACTGTCGAGTATAAATAAACTAAGCTAGCTGTGTCTTTTTTAGAAGAATACATAATGTATTCTCCATTAGGTGAATACCCTTTTGCCGAATAATTCGCTTCTTGTGTATTGATTTGTTTAACTATTTTTGATAAACGATTTACAGTAAATACTTGATTTGATCCCATTCTATCTGATATAAATAGAATCTCATTAGCATCAGGAGAAAATGCAATCGGAATATCGTTGTTCTTATTTTCAAAAACTCTTCGGTGTACTACTTTCGATGGTCCTAAAATTTGAATTACACTACTATCAGCAATCGGATTATTAGCATACTTGAGAACAATTTTAACGGTATCTGTTCCATCAAAAGCATCAAAATCTAATTTTAACTCACCAATTCTAGCTCCATTTGGAACTAGGGTATCGGGTGGATGTATCATTGAAAGTGAAAAACCAGGATCAGAAGAAATTACATCGGTAATAATAATTGAAGTAGCCTCATAACTAGATACTTTAATAATGGCAGAAGCATTTGAAGTAGCGGCTCTAAATGAGAAAAACGTTGGACTTACTATGACACCTTCTCTTCCATCACCAGGATTTAAAGACTTGTTTTTACAAGAATTGAACCCCAAAATGATAAAACTGAGTATTAAAAAAAAGGTGATACTATTACTTTCGGCATTAATCTTCATTCATAGATTCTAAGCGTTCAATCTTTTTCTCCGACAAAATTAACAGTAATGAACTCTGAAGGTTTCTTACTTTTTCGTAATCTTCTTTTTTAATTTTAGCATCGAATTCGGCAGATTTAGTTGAAGGTAACTCTTCAAAAATACTCATTTTATTCACTCGAATAGTAACAGTTACACTAAACCACTTCTTCTTTATTTGAAAATCAACAATATCTTCCCAATCTAGTTGTATTTCTTTTACAGCAGATTTTATGATACCAATAATGGCATCTTTAACTTGAAACTCTAAAACTAAGCCCGTTTTAGCAGAAAATTTCATTAAGCCATGTGCTTCACTCAAGCCAAGTTCGCCAATAACTGAAGTAAACGGAATGGTATAGGTAGAATTTGTCATTATATGCCTGTTTTAAAAAGATAGAATATCAAGTACTATGCCTAAGTTAATTTTAAATAAGTTTATATTCCATATCTATTTAACGATTTGATGATGCTAATCACTTTGTTTATTCCAAAAAATTACCCAAATTCAACACTATGAGATTTGGGAAAATCGTATTCCTAGTTTCATTTCAGACTATTTTACAACAATCAATTAAGACTTTTTAAGGATTATTTGTGAAGCTTTTTACACGATTTTCTCTTTTCTTACTTATTTACCTCATCAGTTTTTTAAGCATTGGATTCTCAGATTCTTTTGGTCAAACTCCAATTAGAAGTGATGATTTTGAATCTAGTACTTTTCCAAATACCCTTAATTGGCTCGGTAATACAGATAAATTTCATATTGTTGATGATAACGGAAATAAGCGTTTACAATTAAATGCCGATAATACGACCACAAAATCCTACATCGCTCTTCCTGATACCATTATTTATGGAAGTTTAGAGTTTGAAGTTAATTTTAATTTTACAGGTTTATCCTCTTCAAATCGTCTAAACGTTTATTTTGGCTTGAATTCAACAAATCCTGATGACAACCCTTCGGGTTATGCGCTCCAAGCTGGTGAATCTGGAACTTCTGATGTTTTTAAATTATATAAAGTTACCAATGGCTCATTTAGTCTTCTCGGTTCTGACACCACTCTAATTAATAACGGAGGAATTTACAAGGTAAAAATTGATCGAGATACTACAAATTTAATTTCGGTTGCCGTTGGAAGAAGTTCTTCTGGCGTTTTGAATCCTTTTATCTCACTAAAAGATTCTACTTTTTTACATTCAGGTTCTACTGTTTTTCAAGTTTTATATACTTCAACAAGAACTACATCTACTTCGTTTGATTCAATCGTTCTTTCGAAGTATAATCCTTTTTTACATTCACTTGAAACGATTTCTACACAAGAAATTCTCTTAAATTTTACAGATAACATTCAAACTACTGGTTTAAGTATTAGTGATTTCCCATTAAATCCTGGAGCTATTACGGCGGATAATCTTTCCTTTGAAGGAAAAAGCATTCGATTGCACTATACTACTCCTCTTCCATACGGTAATTTAAACCTTCAAATTCCTGTAGTCTCAGACTTTTATGCTTTACAGTCTTACCAAACAAGTTTTTCTTTTACAAATACTGCCATTTATGCTAATGGAGATTTAATTATTAATGAATTCATGCACAATCCTCCAAGTGGCTTGGTTGACTTTGTTGAAATCAAAAATACGAGTAACAAAGTACTCACTATTGGTAATTGGATTATTCGTGATAATAATTCCACTCCATATCGGCTCCCTGCTGAATCTGAAATTTTGGCACATGATTTTGTAGTTCTAGCCGCCGACACCAGTTCTCTTTTTGATCGTTTTGGAACACGTAACTATATTCAATTAAGTTCATTTCCAGGTTTTAATAATACCTCAAAAGATCAAATTCGATTTTATACAGATTCCGCTGAACTCGTAGATTCCCTAGAATATGAACCCTTTTGGGGAACGAGTGGCTATTCTCTAGAACGTAGAAGTGCAAATTTATCAGCGATATACCGTGAAAACTGGGGTCCATCACCAAATACTATTTTACGAGGAAGTCCAGGACTTGCCAATGAAATTGAAGCCGATGAAACAGCTCCTGTTTTTATCACTGTTCAAGCTCTTGCACGAGATACTGTTCAGATCGTTTTTACAGAAACAGTAATTGAGCCTGAGGTATCTGATATCAATTCGTATTCGATTTCAGACAATAAAACAATTTCCGAAGTTATTATTGTCAATTCAAGTACAGTTAAGCTAGTTTTAAGTTCGCTTTTAGAAATAAATACAAGTTACTCAATAACAGTAAACCATCTTTCCGATTTATTTGGAAACACAATAAGTTCGCCAATTTCTTACAATTTTGAATTTATCAAAGCTGAAATTGCCACTTTTAATGAAATTGCCATAAGTGAGTTTATGTATGATACACCAACTGGATATACCGAATTCATTGAACTTTTTAATCCTTCAAATAAAGTTTTTGACTTAATTAATTTTACATATAATGATAATTCAGGCACATTAAAGACAATTTCAAGTGAATCTTTCATTTTTAGACCTGGAACTTATATCGTTCTTGTGCCAAATGTAAGTATGCTAGGATTTTTCCCAGATGCAAAGTTAATCAACATGGGTTCTTCCTTTTCTTCCTTAAATAATACGGGTGATCACATTGTAATTCGAAATGCAGAAAGCGATTTAATAGATTCTCTTTCTTATAATTCTACTTGGGGAGGAACAAAAGTTAGTTTAGAGCGCAGAGATTTTTCCGTTCTTGGTTCTTACAAGGAAAATTGGGGGAATTCGCCAAATGCACTTTTTGCATCAATGGGTCAACAAAATGAGGTTCTAGTTGATGAAACCGCACCTCAATTTATCACACGTTCATTAGCAGCTCCCGACACATTGATTTTAACTTTTAACGAACGCCTTTCAACTTCCTCAGCAACATTGTTAACAAATTATTCCATCGATCAAACGATTAGAATTACATCCGTTATTTTGGCAGAAAGCGGAACTCAAGTTCGACTTGGTCTCAATCAGAATTTAATGGAGAACACCATTTACACAGGTTCTATTTTTGGAATTTCAGACGTTTTTGGAAACAGTATTTCAAGTACTATTGAATTTACCATTGAATATATTCAAACACAGGCAACACTTCCAGGAGATGTTCAAATAACCGAATTTATGTTCGATCCTCCAACAGGTTATTCAGAATTTATTGAACTTAAAAACACTTCTGATAAATACTTAGATATTGCGAATTGGACTTTTAATGATAATTCTGCTTCCCCAAAAACGATTTCGGATGAATTCCGAGTCCTAAAACCTGAGGAATTTCTAGTTATTGCTGCAAATGATAATTTAAACGCATTTTTTCCATCAGCGCCGATTATTTCAATGGGTTCCAATTTTGCTTCCTTAAACAATACTTCCGATCAAATTGTGATTAAAAACGCACTTGGTCAAACACTCGATTCGCTTGCATATTCTTCTTCTTGGGGTGGAACTAAGTTTAGTTTGGAAAGACGATCTACTGAGGTAAGCTCACGTTTTAAAGAGAATTGGGGAAACTCTCCATCTGCACTTTTTGCTTCTCCTGGTGGCGAAAACACCATTGCTCAAGATGAAATTGCGCCTCAATTAATTAAAGCCTATGTCTTATCTGCGGATTCAATTTTACTTAATTTTAGTGAACGCTTAGACCAATCATCATCTCAATTAAAATCGAATTTCACATTTTCTAGCTCAGTTGCGATTGACACTATTCGCCTAGATGAAACAGGAACTATTTTAGCTATAAAATTGACCAATCCTTTAACTGAAAATAGTAGCTATTCTGGAACCCTAACTGGTTTAAAAGATATTTTTGGAAATGCAATTTCTGAAGCAATTACCTTTACTTTCGAATTTGTGCAAACTCAACAATCAACTTATGGCGATATTCTTATTACGGAGTTTATGTTTGATCCTCCAACGGGTTACGCTGAATACATTGAACTAAAAAATATTTCTGATAAATATGTAAATCTTGCAAATTGGACCTATAGTGATAATTCTGATTCTCCTAAATTGCTCACTGAGGAATTTTATGTTTTAAAACCAGGTGCCTATCTTGTTCTTTCAGCAAATGAAAATTTAACATCTTTTTTCCCAGATATTCCACTTTTAGTATTGGGCTCCAACTTTGCTTCTTTAAACAATACTTCCGATCAAATTGTGATTAAAAATAATTTAGGTCAAACTTTAGATTCACTTGAATATTCCTCTTCTTGGGGTGGAACAAAACTAAGTTTAGAGCGCCGTTCAGAATCAGTTTCAAGTTTATATCAGGAAAACTGGGGAAACTCACTTGCCACTCTTTTTGGATCTCCAGGTGCTGCAAATACGGTTGAATTAGATACAAATGCTCCTGAATTAATAGAAATAAGAGCTGATTCAATTTCACTTTCTATTATTTTTTCTGAGAGATTAGATTTCGAAACCGCCAATTCATCTAATATTTCAACAAGTTTAAATCGAACAGAAACCAAACGGACGATTTCTAATCAAGTTATTACCATTGAATTTGCAGATAAACTACAGCAATCCACAACATTTTCAGTAACAATTGGACCTCAGAAAGATATTTTTGAAAATGAGTCAAGTTCATATACAACTGAAGCCAACTATGTTATCTTAAGACAAGCCGTTAATGGAGATTTATTTATCACAGAATTTGTTTACAAAGCCTCAGATACAACACCTGAATTCATAGAAATCTATAATACGAGTTCAGAAAATATTGATTTGCGTCCATTTTCAATTTCCGATTCGAAAGAAACTCAAAAACTCAGTTTTAGAACCGGTTTTCCCTATTATATTGAAGCAGCATCTTATCTAGTTATAACAACTGATGAAGGATTTACGGTTGGCCATTTGAATAGAACAGCCGTTTCGAGACTTCCCTCATTAAATGATACAGGTTCTGATGCAATTGTTTTAAAAACCGCTGAATTTGTCGCTGATTCCGTAATCTATTCATTTCCACTTTGGGAACAAGCTATTTCGGGGCAATCTTATGAAAGACGAGCCTTATCAGCATTAAGCATTGACCCGACAAGTTGGGGATTAAATCCCGAAAGAACTCATAGTGCCGGATCTGAAAATAGTGTTTCATCTGAAATTCCCAGTATTCAAATTGAGTTTGCAGGCTGGGTTGAACAAGATACGTTTATTGTTGTTTTTAATAAATTTATACAAGATACTGACAGTATAAAAGTTACCCTTTCAGGTGGTGAATTAGCAAATCCAACTATTGAAGGAAATAGGATTTCATTCGCTGTTTCTGAAATTGATTTCTCAGCTGAAGAAGCTGTTACTACACAAATTGAATTAAATGGTGAAATTTTGTCTAATACATTTCCAACTGCTTTACGCTTAGAAAATTCATCATCAAAACCATTAATTTTAACAGAAATTTTATTTAATCCTCTTAATACTGATAATGTTCATCAAGGTGATTTTGTAGAATTTTTTAATCCAAATACCGTTGCGGTTCAAATTCCAACAACCTTAATGAAAACAGTTTCTGTAAGTAATGGAAATGAAACTCAAATGAGTATAGAATCGAATGGAAAACCATTGTTTTTAAATGGCTTGTCTTATGGAATTATTTACGCAGATACGGTTTCGGAATTTAATTCATCACGTTTATCTAATTATTTCGTTTTATCTGACACGATAAAAGCATTTCGAGTTAAAAGAACCAGTTTATCACTAAGTTCGACTAATTCTGCACTTGTATTAAAGTCATCTAGTGGCTTACTTTTAGACTCTGTACGTTACGTAGATACGTGGCATAACCCAAATGTAGCTGACACTAGAGGGCGCTCACTTGAACGTATTCTGCTTAGTGGAGGATCAAACGACCCAAATAATTGGAGTACAAGTGGAAATAATTTAGGAGGAACCCCTTCTTATAAAAATACCCTTTATTTAGAAGCCGGTAAAGCCGAAGAAAATCACTTGTTGATATCGCCAAATCCCTTTAGCCCAGACTTAGATGGATTTGAAGATAATACTACTATTTCATGGAATTTAGATGGAAGTAATTATTTGATAACGGCAACTATTTACGATCGCTACGGTCGCAAAATAAGGAATTTAGCAGAACAATTAGTTGCTGGTAAGCAAGGAAGTATTATTTGGGATGGGAAACGTGAAGATGGTACATCAAACAGAATCGGTATTTACCTACTTGTATTTAAAGCTCGCGATAGTACTAGTGGAAAAGAAGTGATAAAAAAAGAAACTATAGTTATAGCAACCAAATTATGAGTTAAACTGAAAAGTATTTTCACTCTATATTCGGTGAATTCAAGGAACTTGGAACGATGTAATCCTAAAAAACTGACTTTCTGGATTAGTCCTAATTATGAAAGATTCTCAACTTTCGGACTTTGACCCTTTGTAATGTAAATAAATTTTTAAAAGATTGAGTTTACTCCGAAAAGTAGTTTGCTATAAAAATTCGCCAAATTAAAAGAATTTGGAAGAGTTTAATCCGCAAAAAACGGCTTTTCATAGTGGACTCAACGATTCAATTTTGAAAAAAATAAGATTAGAACCAAGTGGCAACCTATTGTTCTTTTTTCATATACGTTCTTTCGTTGCTTAGAACTTAACCTACAAAAAAGAAGTACTTTTGGCGTAAAAAGAGTTTGACCTAGATAGCACAACGTGGTTCTTCGATTCGTGTCGGGGCACGGGATAATCTTTCTTTTTACAAAAACTAGTGAAGTTAGTTTAAAAACGAAGTCTGAAAGATGAGAAAGATTAAATAAATCACACAATTATTCAAACAAAATTTATAAGCTTATAGCACTTAATTCAAGCGATGAATTGAGAATTAAATATCAAAATAATCTATTTTAGAAGAAAAGATTTTCATACTTTTAATGAACCAAGATTTATAAAAAAGACCAAACCTATACGAATGAAGCCCGATAATAAAGCGGCCATAGGCATATTTGATTCCGGCATTGGTGGATTAACAGTAGTTAATGCAGTTATGAAAACCCTATCAGGAGAAAATATTATTTATTTTGGCGATACAGCTAGAGTTCCCTACGGTATAAAATCCGTTGAAACGGTCCGAGAATATGCTTTTCAGATTACAGACTTTTTAATTCGAAAAAAAGTAAAGATGATTATCATAGCTTGTAATACTGTTTCAGCAGCGGCTGAGTTACAACTTATTCAGAAATGCAAGCCATTTAATATTCCTGTGTTAGGAGTTATTGATTCAGGTGCAAAAGCAGCCTTTGCACAACCTTCTATTTCAAAAAAAATTGGAGTAATTGGAACCTTAGCAACCGTTGGTTCAGGGGCGTATGAACAAGCAATTCAAAAACTTGATTCAGAAATTCAAGTTTATTCAAAAGCCTGCCCCTTATTAGTTCCCATTGCCGAAGAAGGGTGGGCTGATACCGATATTGCAAGACAAACCTTGGAAATTTATCTAGAGTCATTTAAGAATAAAAATTTAGATGCCCTCATTCTAGGATGTACACATTACCCTCTTTTTAAAGATCAAATTATAGCCGTTCTACAAGACCCAAATATGAAAATAGTTGATTCTGCTGATGTAATTGCGAAAAAAACAAGAGAAGTGTTACAATTAAAAAACATGCTCAATGATCAAGAAAAAGGTTCATTTGAGTGTTTTGTGAGTGATAAACCACAACGTTTTCAACACTTAGCCGAATTATTTCTGGGTCAGCGAATTAACAGAGTTGAAATTGTAAGCTTACCAATTGCCAATTAATTTATTATATAGTGTTGCCTCAAAAAAAACGCCACATCTTATCAGGATATGGCGATAATTATATTAGGTTCGTATTAAGGATTGTATTAAGGACTTATAAAACTCGTGTACTCTTTTTTATAACGTAAATATATATTATTTTTTTTTAATATTTTGAGGGTTCTCATCACATCCTAATCTCCATTTTAAATATCTGATGTGATTTCTTACAATTAAAGCAAGCAGAAAGCATATTAATAAATAATTAATTCTATTAAGATTTGCCATAAAATTTTATTTACACCTTGCAATTTATCTCACAAAAAGTAAAAGAATTGGTAATTTTTGCTATTTAATTATTGGCAGATTTAAACTCACAACTTGAATTTAGGATAATTGAGTGTTCTCCGAAAAGTAGTTTTTAGCAAACTATTCGTAGAATTCGTAGGATTTGGAACGGCGAAAACCGAAAGAATCGACTTTTTGAAGTGGACATATAATTAAAACATTTTAATTAACAAAATTACTATTAACCCGAGTTCATGCTACGATATAAATTAAAAAATAGTTTAATAAAACTTCATCATTCTGTACTCTAACCCTGCATCTCTGCCTAATTATGAATTAAATTAAAGATTGAACAAATAAGCTAAATGAGGTTCCCATTATTTATTTAAGTTTTTGCCTAAAAGTATTGTATTAATTCTCAACCCGGACATTGCTTAATACTTTATTAAGAAAGAAGATTTTGGATAATAAAATTCAACTCTATTGTAAAGCTAAAAAACTGAGCTTATTTAAGTAAATAAATGGTATAAATATCTCAATTGAATGGGAAAATACCAACATATTCGTCTTTATTAAATGGAGTCAATAATTAAAAATGTATTGAATCTAACTTGACTTTTATCCGCTTAATAAGTTTCAAGGTACATTTTTTAATTTCCTTTTAATTTAAAGAGCTTGTTTTTGGGACACTTTGCAAGTATAATTCAACATTGAAATAAATAAAAGTTTATACTATCAAGAAGTATGATAAACAGAATAGTATGAACTACAAGCTACATCAACTCCATATTTTTACTGTAGTTGCAAAAAAAGAAGTATTACTAAAACTTTTGAAGTACTATTTATGACTCAACCTGCTGTCTCTATTCAACTAAAACAGCTACAAGAAAGTATAGATTTACCTTATTTGAGTTTATTGGTAAATAGTTTTTTTTAACCCATGCTGATGAAAATCTTGTTGAATGTTATGTTGAGATTTCAAAGACATTAAATGGTCTTAATCAGGAAATGCAAAGCTTAAAAGGCTCAAATTGGGACTTGGACCTTTTGTAAAGTTTTTTAATTTTTTAAAAAGTTCATTCTTGCAAAAAAAACAATAACATAAGAGCAACATATAGTTCATATTTCACTTACGCCATTTCGTCAAACTGTACCCCGATCCAGCATCTCAGTCTTAGAACTTAACCTATTCAAAAGAACAAGCTTATGGCCTAAATAAATTTTGGGCTGAGATAGTACTTCGTGGTTCTTCAAATCGTGTCGGGGCACGGAATGACCTTTATTTTGCAAAAACCAGTTAAGTTTGCTTAGAAACAACGTCCTAATTTGAGTTAAAAGGCATGAAAACAGGAACCTTAAATGTAAGCGTGGTTTCGAGTGCTAAATACTTCATGCCGCATATTTTGGGGAAATTCAGAGAGAAATTTCCACAAATTAAAGTCAAACTTGAAGTATCTAAGCGACTTCAAGTTAAACATCATTTTCTTGAAAACAAGACAGATTTTGGGAGTTATTCGGTAATTGATAACTCAATTCAAAGTGAGCATGTTAATTTTTTAGATAATCCGCTCGTTTTAATGCAGCTCCTAATTCAGAACACGCAAACATTTCAACCCTTGGGGGTTTAGCAGAAGCTCCATTTATTAACAGGAAAGGGGTTCTGGAATGCGTATAAAACTTGAAGAATTCTTTAAAAGCAAAGAAATTAAACCTGAAATTGTAATGGAGTTGGCTATAACAGAAGCCTTAAAACAAGCCGTTAAGGCAGGTTTTGGTGTTTCTTTGGATACTAAATTTGCGATTAAACAAGAGTTACTTACTGGAGCAGTTAAAATTTTAGAGATTCCTGGAGCTCCACTAACTTCACATTGATATTTAAAGTGGCCTTCTGGTAAACAATTAAGTCCTGCAGCAAGAGAGTATAAATCGTTTTTATTAACGGAAGATTTTCATTTTTAGATTCTCTAACTAACAATTGGTTAAGTTAAATCTTTTTACTTAGATGAAAAGTTAATGTTTATGATGCTTTAGGTCGTTATGTGCAAAATTTAGTGGAATCGAATCAATCTTCAGGTTCACATTTTGTGAATTTTGATGCCATGAATGTAGCTTCGGGTTTGTATTTGGTAAGAGTTCAATTTAACAATGAAGTAAAAACGGGAAAAATTGTTTTAATGAAATGAGTATTTATAGCATTCAAAAAAAACAAAGTCATCTCGAGTAAGTCGAGAGATCTTCGATTTTTAAAAGACTCTAGTGTTTAATCACTATTAGAATTTCAAAAGGAAGATTTCTCCACTTAGATTCGTTGTAATCTGTTTCTTCGATTTTAGTTTATTAGCTCATCTCCGGTCGATACCGAAGGCACCACGGGGTGAAATGAAGTTTTTTTTTCTCATTCCTTATTTCTCATTTTTTTTACCCCGTCATTCTTCGTCTTCTGTTCAGAAACGCTAAAAGCGCCTTATCGAAGCTTTCTTGCGTATCGATTTCGTAAAAGTCTATTTGATGTTCATGGCAAGCGATGTTGAATTTCTGAATGTGTTCTGCCATTTTCAATTTGTAGGTTTCTTTTAACTGAATAGGCAACACGTCTAATTTTGAGCCAGTTTCCATATCAGTAAGAACAAACTTTTTATCTGGAAGGTCTAAATCTCGCTCCACTCGTTTTTCAAGAATATTTAAAACTACAATATCATGTTTTCTGTGACGAAGATGCTTCAAGGATTCCAATAAAGCGTCGTGTTCTTTCGTGTTTTCAAATAAATCGGTAATAATGATAATTAAACTGCGCTTTCCTAATCGGTCGGCAAGTTCGTGTAAAGCATCTGCAGAAGCTGTTTTTCTTCTTTCGGGGTTTTTACCTGTGCTTTTTTCAAGCAATTCTTCTAATTTTTTGTAGAGCAATCGAATATGTGACTGAGCAGATTTCGGCGGAATGTATTCTCGTATTGCTGAATCGAAGGTTACTAAGCCGCAAGCATCTCGTTGTCGGTGCATTAAATGGATTAAAGCGGCGGCTAAATGCACACCATATTTTAGTTTGTCCCATTCTGCATAATATTTAAAGTTCATGGACGAACTTATATCAAAGAGAATATTAAAGCGCAAATTGGTTTCTTCTTCAAACTGTTTCACATAAAAACGTTCTGTTTTTCCATACACTTTCCAATCGACATGGCGCAATTCATCCCCAGTATTATATGGGCGATGCTCTGCAAATTCAACGCTAAAACCGTAATAAGGACTCTTGTGAATTCCGGTCATGAAGCCTTCCACAATGTGTCTTGCTTTCATTTCTAAGGGAGCTAACTGAGATATTATTTCTGGTGTTATTATCATGAAAAAACGCTTTCAGAAGATTGAGAATCCAATTATCTTTGTGAAATAATTTTCCCAAACCTAATTTTTTATTGAGAAAACCTATGTCAAAAATTTATACAACTGCCGATCAAATCGATTTTACCTTAGCTGAAATTCCAACTATGCCGATACCAAAAAGTTTATTAATGGTTGAGCCTACTTATTTCAGCGTAGATTATGTGATTAATCCGCACATGCAGGGAAATATCGGAAAAGTTGACAAACAAAAGGCTATGAATGAATGGAATTCCATTAAAAAAGTCTATGAATCTACCGGATTAACGGTTCATCCTATTTCCGGAGCCGAAGGTTTGCCTGATATGGTATTTTGTGCTAATCAAAGTTTGCCTTTTTTAAGCGAAGATGGAAAAAAAGAAGTGTTGATGAGTATTATGCATTCTGATATGCGTAAACAAGAAGTTGGGTTTATTCAAAATTGGTACGAATCGAACGGATATACCATTCATCAAATGGACTCCGAAAAAGTGACTGATTTTGAAGGAATGGGCGATGCAATTTGGATTAATGGAAAACGTATTTTATTTGGCGGTTACGGCTACCGCTCTTCCCTTTCTGCTTACGATACGGTTAGCGAAAAATTTGGGATTCCAATTGTAGCTTTTGAATTAATAACCGAAGATTTTTATCATCTCGATACCTGTTTTTGTTCATTAAACAGTGAAACCGTTTTGATTTACCCAGAGGCTTTCAAACCTGAAGGCGTAGCAATTATCAAAAAATTGTTCAAAAATGTGATTGAAGCAAATAGATACGAAGGCGCAGAATTATTCGCTTGCAATGCAACTTGCCCAAATGGAAAAAATGTGGTGATTCAAAAAGGATGCGTTGAAGTGAATGCTGAGTTGGAGAAATTAGGATTTGTAGTGCATGAAGTTGAAACAGAAGAGTTTTTAAAAAGCGGAGGTTCTGTTTTCTGCATGAAAATGATGGTCTGGTAAATGAAATTTTGAATTCTTAGTTTTGAATTCTTAGTTGGCTTTTTTGATTTTGCGTCCGGTTGGTTTTACAATCGGGCGTTTTTTTTGCTTATTCTCTATTTCATTTAGCACATATCAAAATCAAAACCCTTATTCAACTTTTCTACAATTCAATTAAAAAATAACCTCAAAATATTGGTTCCTTTTGCCAAGATTCTATATCCGTTATTTGATTCCTATACATTTCTCGACCTCAGATTTCACACTAATTTCTATTCGAGACCAAAGCAACACAAATTTAAATTATGAACTCAAATGTGAGTGTACTCCGAAAATTAGTTTTTAGCAAAATATTCGTCGAATTCGTAGGATTTGGAAGGGTAAAAATCGAAAGAATCGACTTTTAGGAGTGAACTCAAATGTTGAACTATTTTTATTAAAAAAATGGTAAACAACTAATTAACAAAGAAATCAAACCCGTTTTGAATGCGAATGAAACAGCTTCGGTTTTGTTGTTTACCTGTAATTTTCTATAAATATTTCTAACGTGATGTCGAATTCCATCTTCGGATAGAAAAATAGATTTACCAATTGCTGCGTACGATTTTCCTTTACTTAACTCTTTTAAAACCTCATGCTCTCTATTCGTTAATTTTACTCCTTGTTTATCAGTTTTATATAACACGTCCAATACTTTTTTTGCAACATTTGGAGTTAAAGGAGAACCTCCAGCTTGAACATCACGAATAGCTTTAATTAATTCCTCAGGAGTCGATTTTTTCATTAAATAACCATTCGCACCTGCTTTTAGTGCTTCAAAAACATGCGCATCGTCATCAAAAACAGTTGCCATTATAATTGAGATTTCAGGATGCCGTTCTTTTATTTCCTTAACTCCTTCAATGCCACTCATTCCTGGCAAACCAATATCCATCAAAATGATATTTGCGGATTGTAAATCGGAACTTTCTAAAGCATCTTCACAATTTTCAAATGATCCAATCACATGCATGTCATCTTCATAATTTATAAAGGTTTCCCAACCTTCGCGCATAAACTTATTATCTTCTACTATTAGTACTGAAATCATTTTTTTGTATGTTTAATTGAATTATGCTTTTAAAATAAAGCTTCTCTATAACTAGTAACACTGCATACTTATGCCGTTTTTCCTCAAGTTGAGATAATTATCATTAATCTGGGTTCGGAATAAAAATTGGGGCGATATGTTTTAAGCCATAAACAAGAAAAAACAAAGAACCCGTCGTTTTACCGTTAGTAGTACATGATGTTCTTTGTTCATCAGGCGAAGATTCTGGGTCAAGCCCAGAATGATTTTTATGGTTACCTGTTTTTATTTTAATTTCTAATCCCGAACTCAAAATACAAGCAAATAAATCATCCTGATTACTCGAGAGGAACTTGAATATCCCATCGTGTTCCAAATGTACTATCTGATGATAAAGTAGCTGATCCATTCAAAGTTTTTGTCCGTTTCTGAATATTTTTTAGTCCATTATTACCCTTCATTTTATTTTCAGGAATTCCTTTTCCATTATCCTGAACTGTTAATAAAATTCGTTCTTGATTTAGTTGTAAACGAACACTTACGTGAGTGCAGTTTGCATGTCTCACAATATTGGTAATAATTTCTTTTATAATTAGCCAAAGTTGATGCCTATGATTCATCTGTAATTTTGCATCAATTTTTTCAGGTATTGTTAAATTAAATTTAATTCCAGCGCTCTCGAAAATATCTGCACTATAACGCTTAATTTTCGAAAGAAAAGCTTCCCAATTATCATGTTCTGGATTCACTGCCCATACAATATCGGTTATTTTCTCTTTTGCATCCAATGCACTTTCGGCAATTAAGTCAACAAATCGTTGTTTTTCATGGTCAGGTTTATTTAAACTGAGCGCTTTTACAAAAAAAGAAATACTACTTAAGGTTGCGCTCACTTCATCATGTAAATCGCCAGCAATTTTATTTCTAAGATTAACTTCTTTCATGATTTGAGTAATTCTCCAAGAATATATGCCATAAAAAGTGAATCCAACAGCTATAAGATAAAGTGAAAATGCCCACCAAGTACGATACCAAGGAGGCAAAATTGAGAAGTGGAATTCAGCTTGTTTGCCGATAACTTCATACGCATCTTTTGCTTCAACTATAAAGGAATACTCACCTTCAAACAAATTTGTATAATCTTTCTGTGACTCTGTAGACCATTGACTCCAATTTTCGTCAGATTCTCCAAGTAATTTGTATCTGTATTGAGTTCTGGATTCATCCCAAAAAATTGGAGCTGCAAAACGAATTCTTAGTTCATTATTTTGATACGAAAAAATATTTTCTTCGGGAAATCCTCCAAAACCAACACGGTACAAAGAATCATTCTTTAAGCGGATTTCTGCAATTCTTGTGCTAAATGGAATTGGCGCCGGAAGATTTTCGGGATCAAATCTCCACAGGTTTTTGGTTGTACTTAGCCATAAACCGTTTTTATTACGAACTATACCATTAACCGCCTGATCATAGGCTACTTGAGTAAAAGGAATAGACTCTATTATCCAATTCGTTTCTTTTTTTGTAAACCTAAGTAAATTGTGATGCCCTTGTACCCAAAGTTGCTTTTCATTTTCAAGAAAAAAATGAAATACTGAACCTACAGATTTTAATGATTCAAAAGCTGATTTTTTTACAGGCTTCCCTGTTGAATTATCCAAAGCTAAAAATCCATTTTGAAAACCAATTAATAATTCATTTTCAAGCAAAACTATTTCATTGGGATTTTTTACTCTTGTAAAAGAATCAACGTTAAAGATCCAATCAACTTCTGCAGTCTTTGTATTTATTTTTTCGATTGTTCCATCTAAATATACAAAATAAAGTTTCTGAGCTGAGGTATAAACTAAGCGTAAAGCATGTCTTATTTTTTTTGTAAACCGTTGTTTTTTAAATTCGCTATCACAAATTCCCCATTCTTGATTAGTAGCCCAAACCATTAAATTCTTTTCAAGTAGTTCAAGGTGCTGAATTTGCTCCGTTTTGATTTTCTGCCAAGTGTTATTCTCTTTTTGGAAAACACCTTGAATTGTTGAGACAAGGACTTTACTGCATTCAGAGTTTAAGTTCAGGATGTCGTAAACTCTATCAATTCCACTTACTTTTTTAACAGAACTATTTAACTCACCATTAATTTCATATAAACCAAGACTTGTTCCAACATAAACGGTCTCATTATTGCTAGAAATGGCAGTAATTATTCCTGATAATCCCTCATTTTCTGTTAGTTGAACAATGGAAGAAGGAATTTGAAACCGTGTAATTCCTTGATCTTGACCAACCCAAAGTTGATTTCTGTCATAAAATAATTCATAGACAACATTGGTTAACAATCCATTTTTTTCTGTTAAATGAGTTACCATTTCATGATTTTTGTTTATGATAAAAACGCCAGCTGATAATGTACCTAAAGCCAACAATGTGTCGTTCATTACATTTGCTCGGTAAACGGTATGTAAACGAAGAGAGTCGTTCAAAGCACCAGAAAGTTTGTTTATTTTCGATCCATCCCAATATTTTACAGATTCATTAGCTGGGAAAAAATATAATTTATTTTGAAATGGGATTTGAATATAAACCGATCTTCCAATAAAATGATCTTTTGAATCAACATAAATAAGAGAATCTGTATTCTTTTTAAAATAGCCGTAACCTCCTATATAATCCCGAATCCACAATTCACCCTTAAACTCAAAACTTTTGTTAATTTTCCGGCCATTTAAAAAAGACGAAATCTTGTTATTCGAATAGGTAAAAGTCTGTTTGATATCTTGATAGAAAACAGCCGAATCTATTTGATTAATGTACAATACATTTGATAATGGAGTTTCAAATTGAAACTGATCCGAGATATATTCATAATCCAAATTTCCAACAGAATCCTGTTTTAACCACCCAAAATAATCATCCCCACTAAATAACATTTTTTTTTTCTTAACATCATAATTCAAAGCTCTAATTATTGCTGAATGTTTCTTAAAAGGGATATGAGATTGCCAACGAACACCATCGTAAGTGACTATTCCAGCTGTAGTTCCAAAATACATTAAACCAGTTGAATCTAAACTGATTGACCATACTTGTGGATTTAGTTTATAAACTTCGGGTGGATATTTTTGAAATAAATACTGCCCCTGTGCAAAAATATTCAGTGGTAGTACTACTATTAAACTCGTAAAAAAGAAAATGAGTTTTTTCATGAATGGATTTTTTATCCGCCACCGACGGGATGTTTAACAGTTGGATCAATATGTGTTATAATCGCATTTTTTGAATGTTGGTGACTTTCTTTAAAATAATACTCGAGTTGAAGTTCTTTTTTTGATGGAGAAATTTGATGAACTCGATATTCCATAGATACTGGATTTGAAGATTCACCTAAACTAATTGAAATTCCTTCGCAATTTGACAATGAATCATGGCTTAACAACTCTTCGAAAACAAACCGATACGAGTAATCTCCACTTGTAGGATGATCCACTAAATCTGCAACTGAAGGATACCCATTTAAACTGCCTTTAGAACCGACAACGGGATCACCACTTGCATTACTAATTCCAGGAACTACTATATTTCCATTTTTAATCAACCAAACTCTGAATGGTTTTTTTGAATCATTTCGAACTTGAGCATTTCTATGATACTTATTTTTTTTTTCACTCATAACTGATTGTTCCTATTCTAATCTAATCTACTTGTTCAATTTTACCCTTTTGCTTAAGAATTTTTTACTTAAGTTTCACCTGAGTAAACGGTTTAAAAGAATCTACAAATAGATTTTCAATGAACAAAAAGTTGAGTTTAATTTTCTATCAGAAACGGAATCTCTTTGCTGTTTTCTCAATTTGGAGCTACTGTACACCTGAAACCAACAATAAAAATTTATATAGTGTACTAAGTAATTAATTATCAATACCATTACCGTCTATAAATGTTTAATTCCTCCATATCTTAAATTATTGATTTTACATTCGAAAAACCTTTTTACGGTTTTGGGATAAATACCTTCAGAGTACCCAAAAATTAACTTTGCATTTAAAAAATGAATACCTGTGGGTTACTTTTTTTATTTAATTGAGTTTGGGATAAGAAATCGTGTACTTTTCTTTGCGAATACCAAGAATAAAACAAGTGAAACGTTATTTCATTGAAAATGGAACCAATAAATTAACTCCCAATTTGACAAACATTCAACATTCCAGTTAGATAGTAGGTACTATGAAGACAAATAACGAACGTTTTATACTATTTTACTAATTGAGAGTACTCCGAAAAGTAGTTTTTAGCAAACTATTCGTAGGATTCGTAGGATTTGGAAGGGTGAAAATCGAAAGAATCGACTTTTTGGAGTGGCCCCCTAATTTATTTCTTAACTCGAACTCTGATTATTAAATATTTAAAAGAATCAATTAACAGCTAAAATGTTTTTATTAATGAGTTGACGCTTGATATTTATTTCACAAAGTCACCACTTAATCGCATTAATTCAACTTCATTTACCCTAACATCAAATTCGGCATTTAAAAGTCGCAAGCGTGCGTTTAACCAGTTTCTTTGCGCTTCTCGGAATTCAACCGCACTCATAAGCCCTTGATTATATTTTTCTTTACTGATTCCCAATGTTTTTTCAGCTGCATCAAAATTGGTGGTTTCAAGCTTAAATATCGATTTACTTTGAACATAAGCTAACCAAATTGTCATTGTTTGATTTTCCAATAACATTTCAGTTTGCATTAACCGAATATCATTGTTTTTCATAGCCAATTTTGCATTATCAATTCGTCTTTTTTGGTTGAAACCTTGAAATACATTTAGTCTTGCTGTGAAATTGTAATTCAAGCCCTGAGTTGTTAAGAAACGCAACTGACTCGCTTCTGCTTCCTGATCGTTGAAAGCATAACCTACATTAAAATCAAGTTCAGGTAAATACTCTGCTTGAATTTGACGAATCACAATTTGTTGTTCATTCGTTTGAAGCTGTAACCGCTTTAATTCTGGATTTTGATTTTTAACTTTCAACAATACATCATCAATACTGAACTCATACGATTTCCATTCTTCGTCTTGAATTTCAATTAACGATTTTGATTGTAAACTAAGCAAGCCGATAAATTGAAGTTTTAAGGAAGTGTATTGAATTTCCTGACGCATAAATGCTGAACTATCGGCATTTAAATCAGTCTGAGCTTGTAAAACTTCTAATTCACTTCCTGTACCAATTTCTAATTTCGTTTGTTCTAACTGTAACCGTTCGTGAGAAATCCTCAGTCCTTGTGCTAAGATATCAACAGCTTCTCGTAATCTAAGTAATTGTTGAAAGGTTAAGGAAACCTCCGCTAAAGTGGCATTAATTTGAGATTTTAAAACTTCTTTTTGAATCTCAGATAAGATTCCTAATCGCTTGTATGCCATAAACATACGAGTTCCATCAAACAAGCGCCAATTCATGTCTAGACTTGCTGTTAGAACTTTTGTCTGTGCTCCGTCTCTGTTAATTTTTGTTCCATCAAATAATTCAATTTCTGAATTTAAACTACTTGTCGATTTTCTTGCGTTTAGATTTATTGTTGGTAGAAATCCTGCATTGCCTAAGGAATTATTTTTTGCTTCTATTTCGGCTGTATTTTCTGCTATTTTGATATTGAAGTTTTTTTCTAAGGCGATTTGTAGCGATTGTTTGTAAGTGATTTTTTCTTGCGCTTTTAGGTTTGTTGTTAGCGCAACGCTTACTAAAATAAGTACACAAGTCTGAAGACTTTTTTTTGCATTTTTGGCACTAGTCTGAAGACTCGCGCCTAATGAGTTATATGTTAATATGGACATGTTTATTTTTTTGAACCTATGCATACACTTCTTTTTTACCTTTTTTGCTGGTTAACAAAGTGTAAACTGGAGGTACAACATATAAGGTTAACAATGTTGCAACTATTAATCCGCCAATTACGGCAATTCCCATGGAAACTCGGCTTTCTGCACCAGCGCCTAATGCCAATGCAATTGGTAGAATTCCTAGAACTGTACTTAAATTGGTCATTAAAATCGGTCTGAATCGCGAACGGGCGGCATCAATTGATGCATCAAAAACGGAAAGTCCTGCATCTTTTCTTTGATTGGCAAATTCTACTAATAAAATTCCGTTTTTTGTCACCAAACCAATTAACATGATTACCCCGATTTGAGAGAAAATATTTAAGGTTTGATTGAATAACCATAATGAACCGAAAGCACCAACTAGCGCCATTGGAACCGTTACAAAGATGATTACAGGATCTCTAAAACTTTCAAATTGAGCGGCTAAAACCAAGTAAATTAAAACCAAAGCTAATAAAAAGGCAAACAATAAACTGCTAGAACTTTCTGAAAAATCTCGACTTGGGCCGGTTAATGATGTAGTAAACGTATCGTCTAACACTTGATCTGCAACTGCTTGCATGGCTTCGATTCCTTCTCCTAAAGTTCTTCCAGGAGCTAAAGCAGCAGACACGGTTGCAGAAGTATATCTATCGAATCGGAACAAAGCAGGAGGCGAACTTTGTTCGGTTAATTTCACCAAATTGTCTAACTGAATGAGTTCTCCAACATTATTTTTTACTGTAATAGATTTTAAATCGACAGGTGCGTCGCGGAATTGACGTTCAACTTGGCCAATAACTTGATATTGTTTTCCATCTTTTATAAAAAATCCAAATCGTTGACCAGAAAAAGCTAATTGTAAGGTTTGAGCAATATCAAGCACTGAAACACCCAAAGTCCGTGCTTTTTCTCTATCAATATCTAATTGAATTTCTGGTTTATTGAATTTTAAGTTGATATCTACGAAAGTGAATGTTGGGTTTGTTCTAGCAGCTTCTAAAAACTCTGGAATTTTTTGTTTTAGTTTTTCAAAATTCGGAGCTTGTAACACAAATTGTACAGGTAAACCACCTCTTCTATTTCCGATGGACTGCTCCTGAGAAACAAACGATCTAGCTTCGCTTAATTGCGCAACATCAATTGCCAATTGATCAACCACTTGTTGTTGCGAGCGTTCACGCTTGTCTTTATCAACTAAAAGTAAACGAGCAAAACCTGAATTCACTGAACTAGCCGCTGCAAATCCTGGGCTTGTAACGGTAATAATTCCATCTAATTCCGGAACAGTTTTTTGAACCAAATTGACAATTTTATCAATATAAAAGTCCATGTATTCGAAAGTGGAACCTTCAGGTGCGCTTGCATAAATTCGAGCACTTCCACGATCTTCTAATGGAGATAATTCTGATTTTACTTGTTTAACTAAGATGGCAATGGCACCGATACATAAAACAATAGTTAAAATCGCAATCCATTTTTGACGCATTACAATGGCTAAGGATTTAGCGTAAGCATTATTCAGCCAAACGAAAAACGGTTCGGTTAATTCGTATAAAAAGGGTTGTTTTTCGCGGTGTTTTAGAATTTTTCCGCATAACATCGGGCTTAAAGTAAGAGCAACAAAAGAAGAAATTATAACTGAAGCAGAAATTACAATTCCAAACTCACGAAATAAACGACCTGTTAAACCTTGCAAGAAAATTACTGGAAGAAATACCGCAGCTAAGGCAACGGTTGTAGATACAACAGCAAAGAAAATTTCTTTACTTCCTGTTAAAGCAGCTGCTATGGGTTGCATTCCACTTTCAATTTTGGCATAAATATTCTCCATTACTACAATGGCATCATCAACCACCAAACCGATTGCTAAAACAATAGCCAATAAGGTGAGTACATTGATGGAAAAACCTGCGATATACATCACAAAGAAAGATCCAATTAATGAAATAGGAATTACAATTACTGGAATAATTGTAGTTCTCCAATCACGTAAGAAAATAAAAATGATGGCAACTACTAAAATAAACGCAGTAAAAATCGTCTCCTGAACCTCAGAAATGGAATTTCGAATGTATTTAGTAATATCGAATCCGACTCCAATTTCAATATCGGAAGGTAAATCTCTTTTTATTTGTTCAACTCTGCGATAAAATTCATCTGTTATGGAAATATTATTTGCACCAGGTTGAGGAACAAGCACCACTCCAACCATCGGAATTCCATCACGTTTTAAAACCGTACGTTGATTTTCAGGTCCTAATTCGGCATAACCTACATCACGAAGTCGAATTTTTCTTCCAAACTCTTCGCGAATAATCATATTGCTAAAATCTTCAACCGTATTTAATCTACTACTTGTTCTAACGGTTAGCTCTGTGTTGTCTCCCTCAATTCTACCTGATGGCAATTCAACATTTTCTCGACTCAAGGCATTTCTAATCTCAATGGGCGCAACGGAATACGCTTGTAGGCGAGATGGGTCTAACCACAAACGCATCGAATATTTTTTTTCGCCCCAAATCTGAATAGAACTTACACCGGGAATGGTTTGAAGCCGCTCTTTGAAAGTATTATTTGCAATATCGGTTAATTGTAAGGTATTTCTACTGTCACTTTTAACATTTAAAAAAACAATGGGTTGAGCATCTGAATCTGCTTTAGAAACGATTGGATTTTCAACATCTGGAGGCAATCCACTTTGAGCTCTTGAAACTCGATCTCGAACATCGTTTGCGGCATTATCAATATCGATTTCTAATTCAAATTCGATGGTAATGGTGCTTCTTCCTTCTCTTGAAACGGAAGTTAAGGAACGAATGCCTGAAATTCCATTAATAGATTCTTCTAACGGTTCGGTGATTTGTGATTCAATAACGTCTGCATTGGCACCAATATAATTTGTGGCAACAGTTACAATAGGCTGATCCACAGAAGGATATTCACGAATACCAAGGTAGCTAAAACCGATAATTCCAAATAGGATAATAGCTATGGACATTACCGAAGCCAATACAGGCCTATTAATGCTAATTGAGGATAAACTCATTTTATAATGTAATTAAGTAGATTGAGTTGTGAATACGTGAAAAGACTTGAACATTAGTTCTTTTTTACTTTTACAGGCATTCCAGGTCTTATTTGAAGAATTCCAGTAGTGATGATACTATCTCCTGCTGAAACTCCAGAAAGAACCTGAACTTCTGTGTCAGTTCTAATTCCTGCTTCAACTGATCGTTGGGTAACAAGACCATTTTTTAGAATAAATACTTTTTGCCCTTTTAATTCAGGAACTATGGATTGACTTGGAATCAAAATGGCATTTTCTATGGTTTCGAGCTTGTATTCGATGTAAGCAAACAATCCTGGTAATAATTTTGCCGTTCTATTATCGAATTTTGCCCTCATAATTACCGTTCTTGTATTGATATCAATCTGTGGTTCAATAGCATAAACTCTAGCGTTGAAATACGTCTCTATTCCAGAAACTTTGAATTGAATGACATCATTTACTTTTGCATTCCGAAAGTATTTCTCTGGGATGGAGAACTCAATATTCAAATCGTCTAAATTTTGAATATTCGCAGTTAAAGTTCCAGGATTTAAGTAAGCACCGTTTGAAATTTGACGCAAACCGATAATTCCATCGAATGGCGCACGAACTTCTGTTTTTTCAATTCTTGCTCTGGTTTCGTCCATTTGAGCTTGTAAAACCTGAACTTTGTTTTGAGCAAAATCGTATTGCTCACGACTAATTCCACCTTTTTCAAATAATTGTTTTTGGCGGCGTAGAGTAGTTTCTGCAAAAGTTTTTTCTAAACCAATTCGATCTAATTGTGCGGTTAAATCTCTGTCGTTCAATTTGATAAGTAAAGTATTCTTGGTAACATACTCTCCTTCTTTGAAATAAATTTCGGTTACTTTTCCACTAGTTTCAGAAAACAATGAGGCTTCTTCACTTGCCAATAAAGTTCCAGTAGTATAAATTTTATTCGCCAAAGGTTTTGCTTTCGCTCTAAAAACCTCCACTGGTAAGAGTTCACCCGAATCCGTTAGTGGGATTGGAGATGCAATTAATTGTTCTGAGTTTTGGGTAAACCTAAAGTAAATGAGTACGGCTACGATTGTCAGTGTAAATAGAATCAGAGCTGTAAGTTTTTGATTTTGAGTCATGTACGGTCTTAATAGTCAATGCGAAATTTCGAGTCCAAGTTTACGAAGGCGCATGTCTAAAAACATGATTATTCGTTTTCTTTTACTAAGTTTTTACAAAGATTGATTTAATTTCAATACTTGATTCTACTTCAAAACTCAAATTCGGATTTAGACCTTTTGTAAAGTTTATTATTTTTTAAAAAAGGTTCAATTTTACAAATAGATAAATGAGTACACCTCGAAAAGTTGTTTTTAGCAAAATAATAGTCGAATTCTTGTATTTGGAAGGGTGCAAACCGACAGAATCGACTTTTTGGAGTGGAATCATAAATAAAAACAATAACCTATTTGAAAAATATAATTCTTATTTCACATACATCGTTTCGTCATGTTGGGTTCCGCCCCAGCATCTCAGGCTTAGAACTTTACCTATACTAAAGAACTGCTTATAGCGTAAAAAGATTTTGACCAAGAAAGCACTTCGTGGTTCTTCGAATCGTGTCGGTGTACGAGATGACCTTTTTTTGTAAAAACTAGTGAAGTTTGTTTAGAAACGAAGTCCGAATTTGGGTTCATAAATTCAATTTTAACGTTTTCGACTTTTTTACATTCCTTGAAATATCACTATTTTCAAGTAGGAGTACTTTCTTTAGTCGAGCCATATCGAAAAGTCGATATTTTAGTTTTCATCCTTCCAAATAGTGCAAATTCGTTGAAAATTCCGCTAAAAACTCCTTTTCGGTTTAACTCAGAGTTTTATCCTTTTTATCATTGAGTCCCCTCTGATTACCCTCATTTTTCAAAAAGTTGAATAATGGATAATTT
>CAZNTR010000010.1:0-39359 GCA_964575925.1 uncultured Chitinophagales bacterium | reverse complement strand
CAGGAAATGTAGTCGGTTCGTTAGAAATAATAGGTGGACTTGTCGGTAATCTTGACACGGGGACTATTTCTACCTCTTATTCTTCCGGAAGTGTAACACTTACAAACCCAAATTCCACAGCAATCGGCGGATTGATTGGAAGAGTGGCCGCCACGGTTTCAAATTCATTTTGGAATACCCAAACAAGTGGGCAAGCTGACTCAAACCCTAACGATGGAATGTTTGGAATTACTTCTGAATCGATGAAAGCGCAATTCACTTTTACCAATGCTTCATGGAATTTCGATTCAATTTGGGCTATCCGAAAAGATTCCGCAATTTCATATCCGTACCTTCAAGGTGTGATTCCTGCTAACTATCCTGGAATTTCCAGTTTACCTAGAATTACCCTACAAATCCCTGGCCCTCACGCTGGCTGGCGTATGTTAGGTTCACCAAGCCCTGATGCGCGCTATTCCGATGTATTACGCACGTTATGGACACAAGGATTTCCCGGAGCAGCTAACAATCCCGATTCACCTTCTAACGTATTTTATTACGATGAAGCTACTCGTAATTGGGTGAAGCCACAACATAACTCAAACCGATTTGGAACAGCTTCGTCTGAGGAAATTAATACGGCAGGAAAAGCTATTCTTGTGTATATGTACGAAAATACATTTCCACAAACTCTTGATTATTATGGCATTCAGAATAACGGTGAAATTTCTGTGACTTTGTCGAATACTGTAAAAAATCCAGATGATTTATTACAAGGATATCATTTAGTGAGCAATCCATATCCGTTTGCTATTGATTGGAAAAAAGTTGTAGCAGATGGACTTAATCAAGTTTCGCCAGTTATTTTTATCTACGATGCCAATACGTTTAATGGCGCAGGCGGGTATCGGGTTCACTACGGATTTGATGTACCAAGTCTGCCGGGAACAATTAATCACAATGGAATTATTCCACCATTTCAGGGATTTTGGCTTCGAACTTCCCAAATGGATGGAACCAACGGAACGGTTACTTTCAAGCCAAGCCATGCAGCAACTGGAGAAGGAATACTGTATAAATCGAACGGGAAAGATTCCAAAACGTCCGAAATTTCCCTTGAAGAATTCCTATCATTAAGTGTCGAAAATAAGGATAAAACCTTAGCTGCTTCATCCATTTTGGTTTTTAGTGATTCTGATTCGGTAAAGATTTTAGAACAATATGCACCTATTTCATTAGGAAACTCCCCAATTGAATTTGGTTGGAAATCTGATGAGGTGAGTCAGTTAAGTACTTTAAAACAAGTAGTTACCGATAAAATTGAAGTTGTTCAATTCAAATTAGGTTTTTTTGCAAGTCAGTCTGATGAGTTTGAAATTCGTCTTAATAGTCTATCACTTGGTTCAAAAACAGCAGAACTAGTACTAACAGATTTGGAGACAAATGAGGTGGTGACATTAAGAACTAAAGACGAAAGTTTGTTTGTCTTTTCTTACGAATCTCCGGAACAGCTCAATAAAAAAGCAGTGTCAGAATTATCACTAAACGTAACACAAGTTCCCGTTTACAAAGAATTTTTGGTCGAAATTCGATTTATTGAAGCCTCCGATTCGGAACCAAAAACAGAAATTCCAACCGTTGCGGCATTATATCAAAACTATCCGAATCCATTTAATCCAACTACTACTATTCGATACGATGTACCTGAAACTGGTTTGGTTACGATTGAATTGTTTGATATCACTGGTCGAAAAGTAAAAAATTTGGTAAATGGAATAAGTCGTCCAGGAGTTTTCACAGCTACTTTAAATGCAAGTTCTTTATCGAGTGGATTATATATTTACCGAATGAGCCTAAATAGTAAAATAATTGCTTTTAAAAAATTACTTCTACTTAAATAACTTTTTAAGTTCAATCTTTTAAAAAATTCAGCAGATGAATTTTAAGCATCGTTCTCACCCAACAACCCGAATCACTTTAACCGGACACAATTCAGCAGCTTTTCTATTCGATTCCTCTTCTGCCTCACCCACATCAACTTGAATCATATTCCCTTTTTGCTTTCCCCCTAAAAGCACACTCTTTCCATCACGTTTAGACATTTGCCAACGCTGAGGAGCAACTTCGAAACAATAATTACAGCCAATACATTTTGGTCTGTGAAATAAGATTTTTATCATTTTATCAAATTCTATTTAACCAATAATCAGGTTTTCTATAATGATGTGAAATTGCAATAACAAGAATTTCGCTACTCTTTTCATTAAATCTATAAATTACTTTAAAAGGAAATACTTGAACAATTTTCGACCTTAAGCCTGAATAAATAAAAGGCGATGAATATGGATTTTGTTTAATAAATTCAAAACTGACCTGAACCGAATCCAAAAACCTCTCTCCCAATCCCTCTTCTAATTTTTCGTACCAATCAAAAGCTTTTTTTGCTTCGATTTGTGCTGGCGAAATAACAATAAGTTTCATTTAGAACGAATTGAATTAAAGAACTCCTCTTCGGTAACTGTACTTAAACTTCCTTCATCATAAGCTTTCAAACGACGTTCGCATTCATCACGCCAAAGTTGTTCTATCGATTCTTTTTCATGAATCAAACTATCTTCTAATTCATTGAGCAATTCTAATCGATCAATAACTGATAATTCAAGAACTTGTTTTTTGATTATGGGATTCATTTTTTACGATTTTAATGTTGTTTATCAAACTAACAAAATAAATTGTCAATTGTCAATTGCTTCTGTCTTCCCATAAATACACATTATCGTCTGCATGAAGCGCTTCTGTAACTTTGATGGTGCACTCTTGACCTTGAGTCGCCTCGCTTGCTGGTGCATCGTTTACCCAAAGGCTTTCAATCTTAGTTTCTACAGCACCGGTTCGGTCTCCAATAATCAAAACAGAATCTCCAATACTTAATTTTTTGGTTTTAACTCGAATATGAGCTACTTCTGCTTTTGGGAAATAATGAAGAACTTTTCCAACAAATGTTTTTTGCTTCGTAGCAGCTGAACCATAAATTGGACTCCATTCACCCAATTTTCTGCCTAAATAATAGCCGTCCCAAAAACCACGATTGTACACAGAATCGAGTTCTTTCATCCACTCTGCTACTTTTTCTTTTGTATACGTTCCATCTAAAACAGCTTGAGCAGCAGCTTTATACATAGCAGTTGTTTTTTTGACATATTCTGGAGAACGTCCACGACCTTCAATCTTTAAAACACGAACTCCACTTCCAATTAGTTCGTCTAAAAAATCTATTGTACATAAATCTTTGGGAGACATCATATACTGATTATCAATATGAATTTGAGTGCCATCTTCAATGTCTTCAACCATGTAACCGTGACGACAATTTTGTTTACAAGCGCCACGATTCGCCGATGAATTATAGGTGTGTAAACTCAAATAGCATTTTCCTGAAACGGCCATACATAAAGCGCCATGAGCAAAAACTTCAATCTCAATTAATTTTCCAGAGGGTCCAGAAATATTCTCTTTTTTGATGGTTTGAACAATATGTCGCATTTGTCCAACGCTAAGTTCACGGGCTAGAACCATAACATCAGCAAAATGACTATAAAACTCAACCATTTCTACATTCGATATATTCGCTTGTGTTGAAATATGAACTTCAACACCTTGTTTAGCTGCATAAGAAATCGCTGCTTGATCAGCCGCAATGATAGCTGTAATTCCAGCGCTTTTCACTTCATTGATTATTGATTTCATTACGGGCAAATCATGATCATATAAAATCGTATTTAAAGTCAAATACGTTCTAATTCCATGTTCTTTGGCAATTTTTGCTATTTCTTGCAAATCATCTAAGGCAAAGTTATTCGTTGCTCTTGCTCGCATGTTAAGTTGTTCAACCCCAAAATAAATAGAATCTGCTCCCCCTTGAATGGCAGCATGAAAACTTGCCCAATCGCCGGCAGGCACCATAATTTCAACAGATTTAGTTTGCATAGGAATTATTAAATTTAAAAAATTAAGTGTTCAACCTAAAATATACAAAATCTCGGTTATTAAGACACGCTTATCCTAATTAAACCTAACAAGTGAGCCAACGTAAACAAATGTAACAGGCTTATTAGTTACAACATTGTTAGTTACATGTTTGTATGTTATAAAGTTGTAACATATATTATTATAATTCAAATTTGAAACGGTAGAGTAGTTATTAATTATGATAAATCTTACTAATGGAGCTTTTACATACGGTTCTTTAGCCGAAAATGATTATTTCACAAATAGAGTCGCAGAAAGAAAAAAACTATCCTCTTTAATTCAAGCAAACATAAATACAATCCTCATTTCTCCAAGACGCTGGGGAAAATCTTCCTTAGTAAAACAAGCGTCCTCTGATATTTCATCAGAATTTTCAAATTACGTTTTTTGTTTTATTGATCTATTTGATGTTCGTTCTGAAATAGAATTTTATGAGCACTTAGCCAATGAAATAATTGCAAAAACTTCCTCAAAGTGGGAAGAACGAATACAAAAAGTTCAGCAATTCCTTGGAAAAGTAATACCACAAATAAGCTTAAGCACAGATGCAACTCAAGAATTCTCTTTAAGTTTTGATAGAAATGAAGCCCCAAAAAACAGTTCTCAAATCCTTGATTTGGCTGAAGAAATTGCTAAACAGCAAAACTTGAAAATCGTCATTTGTGTCGATGAATTTCAGAATATTTCATACTATGAACAACCCTTAGCTTTTCAGAAAAAACTACGATCCCATTGGCAGACACATCAACATGTTACTTATTGTTTGTATGGTAGTAAGCGACACATGATGATGGAAGTTTTTACGTCTTCAACAATGCCGTTTTATAAATTTGGTGAAGTCATCTTTCTTGAAAAAATCAACGAAGAAGATTGGATACCCTACATTCAATCACGATTTATTGCCACAGGAAAACAAATCGAAGTTGAATCAGCCGCCAAAATTGCTCAATTAGTTGAAAACCACCCACATTATGTTCAACAACTTGCTCAACAAGTTTGGTTTCGAACAGATAAAAATTGTACGATCCAAATAGTAGAAACTGCTTTTAAAGATATGATTTTACAGTTAAATCTGTTTTTTCAAGCAACTGCAGATCAACTAACTTCTACTCAACTAAATTTTTTATCTGCAATTTTAGACGACGTTGAAAACTATAGTTCTCAAGAAGTACTTAAAAAATATAGACTTGGAACATCTGCAAATATTGGTAGAATTAAACAAGCTCTCATTCAAAAAGAGGTTCTAGATTTCTTGACAGGTTCTCCCCTTTTTCTTGATCCCATCTTTAAAGCTTGGTTAGTTCGTGATTATTTCAAGAAACAAAACTAATAACCCGAGTTTGTGAAAAGAATTAAATTAAATAAAGATCAAAATAAAACTCCTCATTTTGGGCTTGACCCAGATTCTCTGCCTAATATTAGGGCTTAAATTTGAGATTACACTTCGAAGCCAAATGACGTTCTTACTCGTATATTTTGGTTTTTGACTAAACTTATTGTATTAATTCTTAACTCGAATTCTGGATAAAAACTAAACGTAATTCGGGTAAAGAAATAAATTTGAAAATAGAGTAATAAAACCGCTCTGGAAAGTCAATTTTTTTTGCTTGAATCGTTTCAATTCCTACGAATTCGACAAATATTTTTCTAAAAGGTATTTTTCGAAGAAGCTCAATAAATAAATGCTAAAATTTTTGCATCAATTCTTAACCTGAACTCAGATTGCTATAAAAAAAGCCTGATTTACTTAAAAATCAGGCTTTAAATAGAAAAATATTAGCTATTCAACTTACAACAACATGCCCATTGGATTTTCTAACAAACCTTTTAATGTCTGTAAGAATTCCGCAGAACTCGCTCCATCAACAACTCTGTGGTCGCTTGATAAAGTTACTTTCATGCGTTTTCCAGGAACAACAGCGCCGTTTTCAACAACAGGAACGTCACGAATAGCACCAACTGCTAAAATACATGCATTTGGAGGATTGATAATCGCAGTGAACTCTTCAATTCCAAACATTCCTAAATTGGAAATAGTGAATGTACTACCTTCCCATTCCTCAGGAGCTAATTTACGATCACGAGCGCGACTAGCTAGATCTTTTGTTTCTTTAGAAATTTGGTTTAGACCTTTAGTATCTGTGTTTCTAATAACCGGAGTTACTAAGCCATCTTCAATAGCAACAGCAACGGCAACACTTACAGTATGATGAGTACGAATTACATCACCTAACCAAGAGCTATTTACTTTTGGATGTTTCTTTAAAGCAACTGCCGAAGCTTTTACCACAAAATCATTAAAGCTGATTTTTACATCACTAATTTTGTTAAGCTCTTCACGTGCTTTAATCGCACTTTTCATGTCGATATCAATTGTTTCATAAAAATGCGGATTGGTGAATTTACTTTCTGCTAAACGTTTTGCAATCGTTTTGCGCATTTGTGAAATTTTGGTATCTACATATATTGCACCTGATGGAACTACCACAGGAGCTGAAGCAACTGGTGCATTTATAGTTATAGGAGTTGCAATTGGAGAACTTGCGCTCTCCACATCAGATTTTACAATACGACCCTCAGGACCTGAGCCTTTTAATGAACTTAAATCAACACCTTTGTCTTGTGCAATTTTTCTTGCTAAAGGAGAAGCTTTAATTCTTCCATCTTCAGAAGATGATGCTCCATTTGCTAAATTACCAAGAATTGGATCAGAAAAAGCTTCTTGTTCGGGTTTGCTTACTTCTTCTTTAACTTCAGTAGGATTTACTGCTTCAGGCGCAGATCCTCCATTAATTAAAGCCGAAATATCTTCACCTGGTTTACCTATAATAGCCATCTTTGCACCTAATGCAACGGCTTGGCCTTCTTCTGCAAGTAATTTCAATACGGTACCTGCGTCATAGACTTCAACGTCCATGGTGGCTTTGTCTGTTTCAACTTCGGCAATTATATCACCTGATTTTAAACTGTCGCCTTCTTTAACATTCCATTTAGCGATAACACCTTCTTGCATTGTATCGCTAAGTTTGGGCATTTCAATTACGATTGCCATAAAAAATTCCTCTAATTTTAAAAATTCTAATTGCGATATAAAACAGTTTTAACCGCATCGATCACTTGTTTTGGTTGCGGAAACCATAAATTAAATAATTTTTTGCTAAATGGTGCCGGAACATCAGGTAATGTAACACGAAGAATTGGAGCATCCAAATAATCAAATGCTTCTCTTTGAATTTGAAAGCCAATTTCTGCGGCCATTCCTGCAAATGGATGGGATTCATCAACAACTATACAACGATTGGTTCTTTTTACAGACTCAACCACTAAATCGATATCGAATGGTTTCATTGTTCTCGGATCAATAATTTCTGCTTCGATGCCTTCTTTAGCTAATTCCTCAGCCGCTTTTTGAGCTACAAAATAAGCTTTTCCATGCGCTACTATTGTTACATCTTTTCCAGCACGTTTAATTACACCTTTTCCAATTGGAATTAAAAATTCTTCATCTGGAACTTCCTGTTTCATTCCATAAGTCTGTTCAGACTCTAAAAAAATAACAGGATTATCATCACGGATAGCAGATTTCAACAAACCATAAGATTCGTAAGGCTCTGAAGCATAAATGACTTTTAATCCTGGGAAATGTGCATACAAACTTTCAAATGCCAAAGAGTGCGTTGCACCTAATTGCCCAGCTGAAGCATTTGGTCCACGAAAAACGATTGGAATTTTTACCTGTCCACCGCTCATATAACGAATTTTTGCAGCGTGATTTAAAATCTGATCGATTGCAACAAGTGCAAAGTTAAAGGTCATGAATTCCACAACCGGACGAAGGCCATTCATTGCAGCACCAACGCCTAAACCTGAAAACCCTAACTCTGAAATTGGAGTATCGATAACTCTTTTGAAACCAAATTCATCTAGCATGCCTTGCGTTACTTTATAAGCACCATTGTACTCGGCTACTTCTTCTCCCATTATAAATACTCGCTCATCACGACGCATTTCTTCTGTTAATGCACGTCTAATTGCTTCTCTGAATTGTAATTCAGCCATGGTATAATTTCTCCTTATCTATAATTCTTAAACTGTGAATGGGAAGTCGTTTTCAACATAGACATCGCGGTATAAGTCTTCAGCGTCAGGGAATGGACTTTTTTCTGCAAAATCAATTGCGTCCATAACCTCAGCATTAACTTCTTCTTCAATGGCTTCTAAAGCAGATTCCTCAGCAATTTTATTTGAGATGATATACGTTCTCAACTTTTCAATAGGATCTAGTTGCTTAAATTTATCCATCTCATCTTTAGTACGGTAGTTTTGTGGATCTGACATAGAGTGACCACGATAGCGATAAGTTCTTACTTCTAAAAACCAAGGATTACTATTTTCACGAATATCAGCTGCAACTTCTTGTAATTTTTCAATCATTGAAAATAAATCAAGACCATTAAGAACGGCATGTTTCATTCCATAAGGCAATGCTCTTTGGTGTAATTCTCCAGCAGAGTGACGACCAACCGCTGTCCCCATGGAGTAACCATTGTTTTCAACAACAAAGATTACGGGTAATTTCCAGAGTTGGGCTAAGTTAAATGATTCATTTAATGAACCTTGATCAACAGCTCCGTCTCCAAAAAAGGAAACTGCAAGTCTTTTAGTATTATTGTATTTATTTGCAAATGCTAGACCTGCACCAAGTGGAATTTGACCACCAACAATACCATGACCGCCCCAGAAATGGCGTTCAGCATCAAAAAAGTGCATTGAACCACCTTTGCCGTGCACACAACCAGTAGCTTTTCCATATAATTCTGCCATACATGCTCTAGCTGAGATTCCTCTAGCTAAGCCAATTCCATGAATACGATAACCTGAAACCATGTCATCGTCAGCATTTAAAACTTGTTGAAATGAAGTAGAAACAGCTTCTTGCCCAATATATAAATGGCAGAATCCACCAAATTTCCCTTTTTGATAACTTTGTGCTGCGCGTTCTTCAAATCTACGCTGTAAATACATTATTCTGAACATCGAAATCAGCTCTTCTTCGCTGAGTCCTAAGTCTTTATGATTTTTTTTTGTTGATTTGGGTAATTCTGTCGTCTTGTAAAAGACACCCGTTGGGGTAAAAACAGTTTCCTGTGAAGTTTGACTCATTCGGCTCTTCCTTTAAAGTGTTGAATGTCTTTAATTTAGTTCAGTAAAACTATTATTTTTTACATCTGATAACTAAATTTGCAGGGCAAAAATATGGAATTTTAACCGATTTTGCAGAATTTGAATTTCCCCACTTTCTGTTAATGGCCAAAAAAAGCGTTTTCACATAACATATTTTAGCTAATTACTTAAGTGCAATTTCTAATTTGGTTTATTTTCAAATCATATTCCATCATTTATGAGCATTTTATACTATAAATATTTTTTATTAAACTTTTACTACGTTAGACTAATAACACAATAGGTTACGCATTTATAGATCGAATTAAGACTTTATTGTCTTTATTATTTCTACAAAATCTTATGTTTATTTCTGTTTATCTGTATTTGATTAAGAATTTTTCATTTCTTTTAACTCTGTTTTGCTCTCTCTTTGGTTTGAACGTATTTCAGTTTAGGTTATAAATCTGAGGACTCAGTTAATATACTTTAGGTGATACTTACTTATAAAATTTATACTATATTCGTAGAATGGTCAATACTTTAATAAATTCATTTTTGTGCCAATCTCACCAATACCCTTACTCATTCTATGTATTAACATTGTTATTATTACATTTAAAAGAGACTCGCATTTTACAATGAATCCTCATAAAAGACACTAGAAAAATAGTTTCGAAACTTAAGTTCAATTTAGATAAATGTTTTTTCGGCTTCACCCATCAAAAAAATAAAGTCGTCAAATATTTTAGATAAAAAAACTTCTTTTGCTAATAATCTCAATCTTCTTAATTGAGTCCAATCCAAAACCTAATTTGTAGGCTTTTTCATATAAATCGATAAAACACAGATTATTTGCTAAAAACCTAAAATTCGGATTTGACCCTCTTTTGAGTTCCCAAAATGGCGTATGTTAATTGTTGCTTATAAGCTCATCAAAATCAAATTTGCAATAGGTAATGTTAGATTCACATTCACACATTTCCCCAAGATAGCACTTCGTGGTTCAACGAATCCTGCCTAAGTACGTTATGAGCGTTTTATGCTTAGATTGTATCTTAAATCCAATTTTTTTCGCATTTTACTGTAGTGAGCCATAGAATATCCTTAATAATCCAGAGTTCAAATACGAACTCCAAATTTGAGTAAAAACTACGATTCGAAGTAAATCCATATTTTACTGTTAAAATAGTTCAGAACAAGTTCAAAATAGGATTCACCTGTTGAACAAATTAAGCTATTAAAACTTCTAATTACTAATCAATAAGATTAGCCCCACTTCGCCAATCTTCCAATATTCTTTGAAATGTTTGAAAATAATTTACATCTCTTCTTAGTAGATAATGTTCAAAAGGGAAAGAATTGTTCATAATCCCAACTCTAATAAAAACAAATGTAGTTGTCGGGTCATAATAGTTTTGATTTTGATACATCCCATAAGCCCAGATTACATCTCTAAAGATTTGATCTACTACTCGTGGTGACCCAAAAAGAATATGTATCATTCCTGGATCCGTTTTCCAGCCTTCTTTAAATGTAGTGAACTGTCGGTTTGCTTGTTCCACTCGTTCATAATACAATTGTAAGGATTGTTTTGCTAGCCTAGTATTCCCTAAAGATCTAATCCAAAATGAATCAATAACTTTCTTCATAGAATCAGCATCTTGAATTTGCATCATTTTACGATATTCTTTGTCATCCATTAAATAGGCTAAAGGTTCAGCTAATTCACGAATGGTTTTAAGCCGTGGGAAATAGGAAGGTTTTACAGAAAAATATAAATCACGTTGAAGTTTACATGTATCTGAATAGTCAATTTGAACATGTGCAACATAATTTCCTGTTCTTGGCATTGGTAATGTTTCAATTACCTCTAGCAATTTTTCGCTGGAAGCACGAATGGGAAACAACTTATTCGAATAAATTGAATTAGTTTTTCGATAATCAATTCCAACAAATGGTAACTGCCCTGGCAATACTTCTTGTTCGTGAAGTCTCCTTGCTGGCAAACTATCAGATAGAATTCGGTCTATTTTAATTGTAGCTTTTTTAAAAGGTCTATTTGCTGTTATAAACTGTGCATATAATTGAAGGGAATCGAAACGTTGAGGAATCGAGTAAGTTAAGTAGGGTTTAAATTCATTAGAGACTTTATCTTTTACTAAAAAAACTAAATTACTTAATTCTGGTTTATTTGCATCTAAATTTGGAACCGTTGTTTCAACTCCTACTGTTGCTACTTTTTGAGTTTGTAAATCTGTTACTTGTATGGCAATTTTGTAAAAACCTGATTCAATGGGGAATTGTTGCGTAAACTCAAATTGACCATTTATATTAGTTTCTATTTCCTCTGCTAAATTAATAGTGTATGCTTTTCTAAAACTCTGACTTTGATCACCTATTATTTTTTCTACAATAGCTTCAATGATGACTTTAGCAACTTTTTCTTCTCCATCTTTGCGTGTTATAATTGAATTCAACCCTATTTGCACAAAAATGGAAAGCACAGCTTGTTCTTGAACATTTATTAACCCAATAGCATTAGTTGTAACTTCAGGATATCCAAGCCTATAAAATTGACTCGAATTACGCGCCGGCCCTCTTTGTTCCGTTGATGAACAGCTAAGATTTATTAGAAGGAAAAGAAATCCAATAATAAGATTAACAAGCTGCGTAGAGGTAAGTTTTGAAACGAAAAACATGATATTTTACCAATTTTAATCCTTCATTCTGAAATTTCTGGTTCTTCAATCTATTCAAAACGAAGTTGTCCCTAATTTATAGGCTTTATGATGTCCTTAGCAAAAAAATTACGTGTTTTCTCAAATATTTAGCTAGTTTTTTCGATTCTTGTAGATAAGTCTGTAAGCGATTCATTAAATTCGGAATAATTACAACCATCATCTACAACTTTTCATGAATTTCTTATACTAATACATTCCCTTGGTTTTAAGGTATAGTGGTTCTATTATTAACTTAATAGCATTCAATAGACCTGCATAAGTTGGGATTTTATATCTTAAGCTAATTCAAAAATTGAAAAGGTAGAACCTTTCAAAAAAAACACTTAATCCGATTTTAATGAATATTGCTGATCGCCGTACCAAAATAGTTTGCACCATCGGCCCTTCAACGAATACACGGGCAAAAATTAAAGAACTTGTGCTAGCAGGTATGAATGTAGCTCGCCTGAATTTTTCGCACGGTTCACATGAAGACCACGCCTCAGTTATCGACTCTATACGAAGTGTTGCTGCTGAACTCAACTACAACATTCCAATTTTGATGGACTTACAGGGTCCTAAAATTCGTGTTGGTAAAATGAAAGATGGTGGCCAACAATTAAAAGAAGGGACCTATGTAACGATTACTCCTGAAGACGTTGAAGGAACTCCAGAAATTATTCCTATTGATTTCCCAAATTTAGTTGAAGATGCCGAAGAGGGAAATTCAGTTCTTATGGATGATGGGCTTTTGGAACTAAAAATATTAAAACGAAATGAAAACAGAACACTTACAGCCATTGTTGTTGTTGGAGGTTTACTAAAACCTAGAAAAGGTGTAAATCTTCCAAATGTTAATGTTCGTATTTCATCGTTAACTGAAAAAGATATTATTGATCTTGAATTCGGTTTAAGTCAAGGTGTTGACTTTGTTGCACTTTCGTTTGTACGCCATCCGAGAGATGTTCAAGAATTAGTTTCTAGAATTAGAGCAAAAGGAAGTAATGCGGCCATTATTTCTAAAGTAGAAAAACCAGAAGCACTTGATTATATCGATGATATTATAGAAGAGAGCGATGGTATTATGGTTGCTCGTGGCGATTTGGGAATCGAGATTCCAAATGAAAAAGTTCCACTTGTTCAAAAAATGATTATCAATAAATGTAAAGCAGCTGGGAAACCAGTAATTACGGCTACACAAATGCTCGATTCAATGATTGTTAATCCAAGACCAACTAGAGCAGAGAGCTCAGACGTAGCCAATGCGGTTCTTGATGGAACAGATGCAGTTATGCTTTCAGGTGAATCTGCTTCAGGTAAATATCCGATGGAAGCGGTTCGAACAATGGCAAAAATTTGTAAGAATGTTGAAAAAGGAACAAAATCTATTTACAATAATCTTGAGTTCAAAAAGCCCGATTGGAAAGAAAAACAAATTGTAGAGTCTATCAGCTATTCAAGTGTTCGTCTGTCTCAAAATGTTGATGCAAAAATGATTGCTGTTTTAACTCATTCCGGAACAACCGCTAGACGTATTGCAAAATACAGACCGCAAGTTCCTGTAATCGCTTTTACTTCAAACTTAGAAGTTCGCCGCCAATTGAACCTAGTTTGGGGCGTGCAATCTGTGAAAATTGATGAATTATACGACACAGATACGGCCGTTCAGGTAATGGAGACTTTTTTAAAAGAAAAAGGCTATGCTAATGCTGGTGACAGAGTAATAATTACAACTGGAATGCCGTTATCGGAAAAAGGTCGTACTAATATGATTAAGGTAGCATCTATTATCTAATTCATGCCCAAGCAATTTCAACGTTTCCTCATTTTTATTTCTATTCTACTAATGGGCTCCTGCTCTTCGATGAAATATCAATGGGGAAACTTTACTGCTTACTACAATACTTTTTTTAATGCTAGTCAAGCTTTTGAAAAAGGGTATCAGGCTTCAATTAAAGCACAGCCCGTACTAAATACAGAAAAACCGATTAGGGTTACCGAAATTCCAAGTAAAGCAGGTTTTACAGACTACGATAAAGCAATTGAAAAGAGCGCTAAAATTTTAAGAGAGTATGAAAATTCTAAATGGGTTGATGACGCACTCTTTCTTATTGGTAAATCATACTTTTTCCAAATGAACTACTTTTCAGCAGAAGAAAAGTTTATTGAATTAATGAATAATTCTGCCGACTTAGATTTGAAACAGAAAGCTATTTTTTGGAGAGCACGAACATTTTATGAAACCAAACGCCTTGATGAGGCTCTAGCTCTAATTAGTGAAGAATTAAGCGCTATTGATACAAAATGGAGTCCAGAGAACAAAGCTCAAGTTGAATTAATAGAAGCGGAAACCTATGTTGAGCTAGAAGATTATTATAAAGCTGAACAACTTTTAGAAAATGCATTACCACGTTTAAAACAAAAAGATTACAAAGCCAGAGGGTGGTACTTAAAAGGGCAATTACACGAACGTAATAATGAAAATGAACAAGCACTTCTAGCCTATTCTAAAGTAAAAGGATTCACCAATGATTATAACCTTCTATTTTTAGCAAATAGAAAACAAGCAGAAATAGCACGTCTTACAAATCAGTTAGATAAAGCTCTTAAGCTATTTATTGATATGAGTAATGATGGTAAAAACTATGATGTAATCGCAGATTTAAATTATGAAATAGGTAGAACTTTACAGCTTAAAGGTGATTTTAAGAAAGCTGAAAACGTTTACAAAGAATTATTGTACAATCGCTTAAAAGCACCTGGAAAAGAAACTTCTGCTAAGACCCATTATGGTTTAGCTGAGATTAGCCGTGATAATTACAAGGATTTAATGTTAACTGCTGCCTATTTTGACTCGGCAAATACTAGAGCTGGGAATTCTCTATTACTTCCAGATTGGTTTAATGCTGCAGAATTATCAAAATATTATGGCGCTTATGCTACATTGCATAAAAAAAATATACGTTTCGATAGTCTTCTTTATTTATCGACTTTAAACCCTGCTCAATTGGATTCGGTTATTTTGGAAATTCAGGAAATTAGAAAAAAAGAACTTGAATTTTTAAAAAAGCAACAAGAAAAAGCAAACTCGACATTAACTGTTGTTAATACCAATCCCAATCAAAATAATCCACAGCAACAAGAGGGAACTCAATTACAAAACGGTTTTTTGAACCACAAGAACCCTATTTTAGTTCAACAAGCTAAAGACCAATTTATGGCTTTATGGGGAAATAGACCATTAGTTGATAATTGGAGGCGAGCTGATGTAATTAAAAATGTAATGGTTTCAAATCAAAATACTGGCGCTGCTAAACAAGGAACTCCAGAAAAAAATAATCAGCAAGAATTACAAGCTTTAAAAATTGATTTAGCTGAAATTCCCTTCGATTCGGTAAAAAAAATTCAATTTATTAATGATTTTGCTTCAAATTTATATGAGACTGGGAATGTATTTTATTTGAATTTGAACCAAGCAGATAGTGCTAAACGCTATTATAATCGAATAATCCAAGATTTTCCAGAGAGTAAAGTTTTACCCCAAACTCAATTTACTCTATCAGAGTTATATTTCTCTATTGGTGATTCTGCCAGAGCTAGAGACTTAGCCCTTCACGTAATTTCTCATTTCCCAGAAACCATTTATTCAACCGTTTTAAAGCAGAAATATAATCTAGTCGTTTCTGCTGATTCAACGGCTTCTAAATCTCCTGAAGAACAACTTAACGAATTTGCTAAAATATCATCTACTTTGGCACCCAAGACTCGTGCAGAAGAATTAAAAAGACTTGCTTTAATGATGCAAGACAAAGAAACTTCAGCTTCTATACTAAAACAAGCCGCTTTTTCCTATGTTGAAGAGGCTACCAGACAAAATGAATTTCATGTTAAACTTGCTGAATATGATCAAAAACGGAGCAATTGGAATGAAACACTCAAGACCTTTACTCTGTTAAAAGACAGTGCAAAAACAATGCTTTTAGATTCAACAGTTATAGCTGATTCTATTCAATATTCATATTACAAAAATCTGGTAGATTCAACGCTTAAAACTCCAGACTTCGCTGCATATTTCCCATATACAGGCGCTGATTGGGATAGCTCAAGAAGTATTTTAGCGAGCATAAAAAGCACCTATGCAAATACACAAGCTTCAAAAACTACTGATTTACTCCGAACCGAACTTGCACTTCCTGAATCACTTAAACCCCAAAAAATATCTCCAATTACAACTGATTCTACAACAAATAAAGAAATTCAGTTGAATGAACAAGGGTTTCAAATTCCAGCTGACACTTTGAAGAAAAAAGAAATCAAAGGAGTATCTCAACCCATTGATTCAACTCAACGCGTTTCAACTGTAAAAAAAGATTCAAGCAGAATTAACTAATATCACATGCTAATTTTTCTATTTCAAAGTAGCATTTCAAAGGTGAGCTTACTCTGAATAGTAGTTTTTATCAAAATATCTAGCGATCTCACAGGTTTTTAAAAAGTGAAAACCGTAAAAATCGACTTGCTGTAATGGGCTTAATCGTAATTTTGGGTAATTATTATCCTACAACAATCTACAATTTTTATTATCTGTTTTTGGAAATTACAGTTCAAACCTTTCCTTGCTCAACTTCTTTGTTATTCTTATGAATCAATTTTCTGGAGTTTTGATTGAAAGGATATCTTGAATTCTTAGTTCATTTATAATACTCGATAAATTTTTCTTGAATATTTTTTACTAAACTAGGGCCTTCATAAACTAAGCCAGAATAAACCTGAATTAAATCTGCACCTGCTTTTAAATAATCAACGCCATCTTCCCCGCTAGCAATTCCACCGACTCCAATAAGCAAAGAATTTGGGGCAAATGATCGTATACGTTCAACATTTTTGATTGAGGCACTTTTTATTGGTTTTCCACTCAATCCACCTTTTCCAATACGCGTCAATTCTTGAATTTCTGTTTTAAGGTTAGATCGTTTTGAACTCGTATTACTACAAACAAACCCATCAATACCATGATTTAAGCAAATATCGGTCAACTCTTTTAATAAAATCTCATCACTATCAGAGGAGAATTTAACCAAAAGTGGCTTATCTGTTTTTCTAACTAAATTTATCTGACCTAATAGATGATTAAGTGTTTCAGGGTCTTCAAATGTTTTGCCTTCTTCAGTGTTTGGGCATGAAATATTTATCGTAATATAATCTGCGGTAAATTGCGAAGCAGCAAAACTTTCGACATAATCTAGAATTGCGTATTCACCCATTATTAATGGCGAATGCGTTTTAGCGATATTTACGCCAAATGGAATTTCCCTTTTAGCTTCTTCTAATCGATTAACAATTTTTGTAACGCCATCATTATTCAGTCCCATTCGATTAATCAAGGCTTCATCTTGTGGTAAACGAAATAAACGTGGTTTACTATTTCCTTTTGATTCATTTGCAGTTACACTACCAATCTCTAGAAAACCAAAACCTAATTGTTGCATTAAAGAATAATATCGAGCATTTTTATCAAATCCCGCTGCTAAGCCAATTCTATTTTTAAATGGTAAATTCTTGAATGAAAATGCAGCCGACTCTGAAAAATCAGATTGAAATGATTTGAAAATCGGTCTTAAAAAGGATGCCGCAACACCCGATTCAACTGTTATTTCATGAGCTGTTTCCGGGTCTAACGAAAAAAGTAAAGGTTTGATAAGCGATTTATAGAATGAATCCATGACAAAAGTGTACCTTTCATTTACTCAAAAAGAAGTCGTCTTCAATGCAAAAATACAGAATTAATTACTCTATCATCTTTATTTAACAATGAGATTTCCAAATCATCAAACCCTTTTAGCATATCTAAATACAATACCCACTTTTCAAAAGCAAGGAGTGCTAGCCTATCGCCCAGGTATTAAAGCTGTTTTGAATTTTTGTATTGAAATTGGAAGTCCACACAAAAAGTTTAAATCAATTCACGTTGCAGGAACGAATGGAAAAGGTACCGTTTGTTCCATTTTATCAGCTTTGTTTATTCAAGAAGGATATAAAACTGGATCGTTTACTTCACCACATCTTCTCGTTTTAAATGAACGAGTAAAATTAAATGGAATTAACTGTTCGGATAGTGATTTGCTTTTGTTCTTCAATACCTATTTCGATTTAATTCAGAAGTATGAATTGACTTATTTTGAGCAATTAACCGTTTTCTCATTTTGGCTTTTTGCAAAACAAAACGTGGATATTGCAATTATAGAAACTGGACTTGGGGGAAGGTTAGATGCAACCAATATTATCGAGCCTCTATGTTCAATAATTACCAGTATAGGTTTAGATCATCAAGCTATTTTAGGCCATACAATTGAAAAAATTGCCATTGAAAAAGCTGGGATTATAAAGCCATCTACACCAGTTTTTTTGGGTGTTTTACCAATTGAAGCAACGACTATAATTCGCGAAATATCTGATAAAAAGAATGCTAAAATCACGGAATTAGATACAAATTCGTTTATTTCGGTTGATTCAGATTCATTTTTTTTTAAAAATAATCCAAATGAAATTTATTTTTGCGAATTTAAAGGAAGTATTAATCATAAAAATGCCGTAATTTGTTTGAATATCCTTAAACAATTAGAAACAGTTTTACCTGTTTCCCTTCCCAATTGTTTGATTGCACTTAAACAGGCCATGAACATAAGCGGATTACTTGGAAGGTTTGAACAATTAATCCCAAATAATTCATGGTATTTTGATGGCGCACATAACCCTGAAGCTATTTTTTGGCTTTTAGAACATGTGAATTCAAAGTGGAATATGGATGAAGTCGTAATCATCTGTGCTTTTATGGCTGACAAAAACTTAGATGAAATGATTACTTTGCTCAAGAATTGCAAAAAAATCTATTTTTTTACAATTAATTCTCCTCGAGCTGCTACATTTAATCAAATTTCATCGTATTTTTCAAATGTCGTTCTGATAGATGAAACGCATATTCCCACTCTGTTTAAGTCTTTAAGGAACGATAAAGTCATCTTCACGGGAAGTTTTTATTTCTATACTATTGTAAAAGGTTGGATTAGCCGCTATTAGACACTTCAGCACACCTCGCTTTCCAGATTGCAATAGTCATTTTCACAAACACAATTATTGTATTAACAAGTACTCTTTACGCATGAGTAGCAACGAATCTTTACAGGAGTCTAATCATTTGTTGATTGACGATTTAAAAATTAAAACTTTAAAAGAACTAAAAGACTACGCTAAGGAATTAGGGTTGAAAGGGTTTTCGGTTCTCCCCAAAAGTACATTGATTACTTTAATTCTTGAAGCGCAACTTCAAAAAGGTGATGGTTCTTCTTCTGGTAGCAGTTCTTCAGAAAAAAAAACGAAATCTGGAAAAAGAAAACGATCGGATTTTGTTGATTTTAATCCTTTTCATGATGCTGAATTGCTTGATATTATTGAGAAACATCTACCTCCCAAAAAGGCAAAAGCAAATGTAAGCACTAAAATTAAAAAGTCGACAAGTGCTTCTCAATTAAGAGATTCCAAAATTTCGAAAACACTTTCTTCAGATAAGTCCTTAATAAACTCCTTAACCGAATCTGAAACCAAAAATAGTTCATCTTCAACAGATATAGATTTTAATCCATTCCCTGATTTCCCAACGGTTAAAGATCTTGAGTCTAAGAAAAAAAATAAAGAAATTAGTTCTGCAACATCTAAAGACGAACTAATTGAAGATGATAAACCCGTAAAAAAAAGAAGAGTTCGTAAATTAAAAGAAAAAGTAACCGACCTCTTTAATGAATTAGATTCCAATACTGAATCTGATTTAGATGATATTTTACCAGATTTTGATGATTATATTTTAGAGGAAACAGAAGCTGAACCAAGTCCTATAATTGAAAAAGAAGTAGAAAAACAACCTACAATAAAGCGAAGTATTTCCATTTCAAAAAATTCGGAAGTGTCTTCCAATTCAAACGCTGAAAAATCTGAGCAAGCACGAGTTTTTATAAAAAAATCGAGTACCATTCAACACGCTGAACCTAAATCAGAACCAGAAAATTCTGCTACAGCTAGTTCTACAAGTTCTAATCCTCGTATTTCTAAAAAAGAGATAAAAAAGATTGTTAAAACTACAAATTCAGATAACCCATCTTCTCAACCCATTATTAAACAAACGGTTACAGCTCAGGCACCTCCTCCACCACGCAAGAAAACGCTTAATGAACGCGTTCCAGAAGATTTACCTGTTACAACAGTTAAAGAGCGTTTAGATTTAGTAATTCCTCAATTAGAAAGTGAAATTATTAATGAAGGTGTTTTAGAAGTCCTACCTGATGGCTATGGATTTTTACGCTCCCCAAATTTTAATTATCAAACAAGTCCAGATGATATTTACGTCTCGCCATCTCAAATAAAACGCTTTAGTTTAAAACAAGGCGATTCAGTAATCGGTGTAATACGTCCACCTAAAGTGGGTGAACGATATTTTGCACTTCTTCGCGTTGAAGGTATAAATGGAAAAGTTCCTGGCAGTTTAGTGGATAATCGAAAAGATTTTGACGATCTAATGCCAATCTATCCAGATCAGCGTTTAAACCTAGAATTTGATCCGTTTAATTATACAACAAGAATGATTAACCTCTTCTCTCCTGTTGGAAAAGGTCAAAGAGGATTAATAGTAGCACAGCCCAAAACTGGTAAAACTACCATACTTAGAAATATGGCAAATGCTATTTCTGCGAACCATCCGAATACAAAAATCATCATTTTACTTATTGATGAAAGACCAGAAGAAGTTACAGAAATGGAAAGAACAACAGTAAATACTGAAGTTATTGCGTCAACTTTTGATCAAAAACCGGAAGCGCATATTGCTCTTGCAGAAATTGTTTTTGAAAAAGCTAAACGAATGGTTGAGAGTGGCCATGATGTTGTTGTATTTCTTGACTCTGTAACACGTTTAGCTCGTGCTTACAATGTTGCTGGAAATACCTCAGGTAGAACAATGACAGGTGGTGTTGACTCAGAAGCATTAAAAAAACCAAGGCGTTTATTCTCATCAGCAAGAAATATAGAACATGGAGGAAGCCTAACTATTATAGCTACCGCTTTAGTCGAAACAGGTTCTAGAATGGATGATGTTATTTTTGAGGAGTTTAAAGGAACTGGAAATATGGAGATCGTTCTCGATAGACGTCTTTCTGAGCGTAGAATATTCCCAGCAATAGATATTTTTAAAAGTGGAACAAGACAAGAAGAACGACTTACTTCTGAAGAAGAGCGCGAAAAAGTAGTATTGTTACGCCGTTATTTATCCACTATGAATCCTGTTGAAGCAATGGAATTTTTAATTGACAAAATGCGAGGCACAAAAAACAATATGGATTTTTTAAATTCAATGAATCGCTAATATTTAGTTTTTTTTTCATTTGATCGTACTCCGAAAAGTAGTTTTCAGCAAACTATTCGTAGAATTCACAGGATTTGGAAGAGTGTAAACCGAAAGAATCGACTTTTTGGAGTGGACTGAACTATTTTTTGCCCTTTACTCAAAGTTCTTTGTAACCTAAAATCTATTCGAAATATAGTTGGAAGAAATCTTTCAGCTCCGATATTCACTATTTTGATTCAGTACCATTTGTAGATTTAGCTAAATCCCCAGATGCATGTTTTAACTTGAGTTCGAGAAAAGGATTGGAGCATCAGGTTAGAATCAAACTAGAAAAAACTAAGAAAAACGTTACTTGCCATTGAAGTGCCATAGGTATCAATGGTACTCTCAAAGTGCTGTGAAGCCTAATGACTCTAGTTTTTTTTATACCAGTTTTATTATTTATTTCTTATTCAGAACTCAGATTAATAGATCAAATTGAAATATGCGGTCTTATTGTATGATCGCTTAATTTTTACAATAATAGCTTTCCCTTTTGATTGGTAATGCTGAAAGTGAATTTTAAAATCAACCACAGAACGAATTGGCTTTTGATTTATCTCCAAAATTTGATCCCCTATTTGTAATCCAGATTTAGCAAAAATAGATTCCGCTGATAAAAAATCAATAAATAACTTTGATGAATCTAAGTGTTGTTCAACCCTCAAACCCAGTTCATTTGAATAATTATCTAAACTCAATGCATTTTTATTTTCAAGAGTCAGGCTTGGTTCATCACTTTTTCTTTTTTCTTCAATCTGATTATCTATTTCTTTTACAGAATCAACTGATTGATTAGCTAAACCTAACCAGTTTTTTACAGATTCTGTTTCCGTACCTTGTAAAATAACATTCACGGTCACTAATTTCTTTTCCTTTTCAGACCAAACACTAACCGCAATCTCATCACCAGGTCGATATTCAGCTATTTTAGCTTGAAGCTCATTATAAGCCATAACGGTTTTGTTGTCAATCGCTAAAACCACATCTCCTTTTTTTAATCCAGCATTAGCAGCTGCCCCATTTTCCAAAGCGTTCACAATTTCAACCCCAGTAACAGACCTTAAGCCCAACTCTTTAGCACGTTCAACTGTTACCGAAGCAATTTGAACACCCAAATAAGCACGTTGAACGGTTCCAAATTCGATAAGATCTTTGGCAATTTTAATGGCCATATTTGATGGAATTGCAAATCCATACCCTTCATACGAACCCGTTTCAGTTGCTATTGCTGTATTTATTCCAATAAGTTCACCATTTTGATTTACAAGAGCGCCTCCACTATTCCCTTTATTAATGGCCGCATCAGTCTGAATAAAACTTTCTATACGCATTCGGTCTTCTATTATGGCAACATCTCTGCTTAAAGCTGAAACAATACCAGCCGTAACTGTTGATCGTAGTCTGAATGGATTACCTATAGCCAAAACCCAATCTCCAATTTCAACTTCTTCTGAGTTTCCAATAACAAATGCATTAAAATCTGAACTATTCATTTTTACAACTGCTAAGTCAGTTGCTGGATCCGCACCTATAATTTGAGCATCGTAGCTTCTGTTGTCATTTAAAACTACGGTAACTTTATTTTCAATTGCACCTTCAATAACATGATTATTTGTTAGCACATATCCGTCTGCCGTAATAATTACGCCTGAGCCTAAGGACACAGAACGAGGCCTACCACCAAATCGATCCCAGAACTTTTCATCGAACTGATGATTTTTATCATTTGGGAGATTTTTTTTTGCATCTATTTCTGTTTCTATATACACAACGGATTGTGTTCCTCTTTTTGAAACAGTACGAAATCCATTTGATTCACTATTCGCATTTGAAGTAGATTTTGAAGAATCATTTCCATTTATTGCACGCTCAATTATCGTTTCTTTTACAATTGAGTGTTGATTTGCAATTTTAGATTCTAAGCTTTCAAACTCTTTGTACAATTGAAAAACAGCAATAATCAATATTAAATTAATTAAACTGATCATTGGCAATAAGATTGCTCTAATTTTTGTCATACTTTTAATGCTTTTTTCATTTATTCTGTAATATCATCAAATATTTCATCGGATTTCCTTTCATACAATTCATCAATATGAAATTTAAAATACACGTCAATATGATGAATTAAAGTCTTTAATTCAAATTTATCCATCTCATAATTTTGAACTGACTTCCCTCTTTTTGAACAAGCCAAAAATAAATAATGTGCTTGTCTAGGATGTAATTTAATGGATAAGCCACTACTAACATGTGTGCTAATTAGACCTTCTTCACCATTCAAAAAGTAATCAACATATGGGTCATAACTTTCTTTTTCAAAATTTAGCTGAATACCTGAAATTTCAGCTAAGCGAATTAAGACATAAGGAAATAGTGTTTTTACCATTTCCTTTTCTTTAACTAACCAAGAAATGAGTGCTTCGGTAAAGGTATAAAATTCAAGTGTATGAGATTGTTCTGAAATTAATTGGTCAATCATTTCCAAACTTGGAAGAAGGATGCTTAACTTTTCCATATCAAAATGAATGGGATATGCTTTAACGATAAAGGAAGCATCACTCAATATGTGAATTTCTCGTCCGATTTTATAATAAAAAACAGCTTCAAGAATATTACCCACTTGTAAAACACCTGCAAATTTACTCTTTGGATTTTTTGCTCCTTTTGCAATTAAACTAATCCGACCATATTGTTTACTCAATACACCAATAATTTTACTTGTATCTTGAAAATCAATGGTTTTTAAAACAATAATTTGGTCTTTAACTACCATAAATTACACTTATGCTTAATCGTAATCTGAAATTATTGCTTAATAATACATTCAGTGATTTCACATGATTTGAAAAGTCACAAGCTGTAAAAATTGACGGTTTGTTTTGATCCATTATTTTAGCAATTACATTCCTTTTCTTTCAAAATGAATCCAATTCTTATTTTCAAGATATTGAATTAAAGCTGGAAGAACACTCAATGAAGTCAATAATGTCATACCAATTCCAAGAACTGCCAATAATCCAATAGAATACAATCCTGGATGATGTGTAAAAAGTAGTCCCATATAACCAAGCATCGTTGTAATTGAACCAATGGAAATGTGTTGACCTGTACTTGATAAAACATTCCACATACTCATTTTCCCTTCTTCAATGTAACGAGCGGCTAAATGCACTCCATTATCTTCGCCAATTCCCAAGATTGCAGGCAAAACTATTAAATTGTAGAAATTCAGAGGAATTCCCAAAATCACCATTAGACCAAAAGTCCAAGCTAAGCCAATTAAAAGTGGTAATAAAGCGATAAAAGTCCATCGTAAACTTCTAAATGCAAAAAGCATCAGCATAAAAATGATAATTAAGGTAGCCGAAACCATATAGGGACTTTCTGTAATCATCAAATCTAACATATCAGCAGCTACAATAGATGTCGAGGCAGCATAAACCTGTTTTCCGCTTTTCAGAGTTACTTTTCCTACATCATCTTTAAATGCAATAGATAATCGACCATCAGATAAACCAACACTTGGGTAAACAATTACAAAGTTTCCAATTTCTCCCGACTTAGTTAAGAATTTCGTTTTTATGAAATCTGGTAAGCTATCCATGGCTAGAGGCGCCACGGTTTTTGAAGCTTTTCTAAGTTTGTTAATGGCGTCTGAAGTATTATTGATTAAAAATGGATCTTTTAATAATGCTCGAATAGCAGCGATAGCATTCAATTTTTCTTGTTTCTCTAGATCTGTGACAGGGAATCTATCGGGTAAAGCATCTACTTTCTTTATAGTTGGGATTATGGAATCCGTTTCCATTTTATATTTAAGTATTTGTGTAATCTCAATTACTTCTTCTCGTGAGTCTGCTAATATATAAGCTGGATTTCTTAAACTTGACTCAAATCCACCTCCTACAAACTCTCTGTATTTATTGTATTCGGGAAATTCAGGTTCTAGTTTTCCGAAATTATATTCAAATTGAATTCCTTTAAATAAATAAATTGAAGCAATGCTCAATAAAATTGCAAAAGATACGATTGTTCTAGAAAATGGAAACTTCGTTAAACTTTGTTTCGCCTCACTTACCTTGTTGTGATTTACTAAAATCAAGTTGTGGCGCTCTAATAAAACTACTATTGATGGAAGCACAAAAAGCATGGTAAATAAGGCTAATACAATACCTGTTCCTGAAATAAATCCAAATTCGGAAAAACCTCTAAAGTCAGCATAAACTAATACATACATAGCCGCAGCTGTGGTTATAGCACTTGTTGCAATAGCGACACCCGTATTGTCAAATGTATCATCCAAAGCCTGAATAACTGAAAAACCTGCTGACCTTAATTCTAAATATCGGGCATAAAAATGAATACCGTAATCAATTCCCATTCCAAAAAGAATTACAAATAAAACAGAAGTCATTGTATTTAAAACCCCGAACATAAAATAGGTAATCCCAAACGTATAAATTAGACTCAATAAAAGTGGAACACCGATTACAAGTAAAGGAACAGGCATCCGAATTACATGCTGAAAAAACGAATGCGTTTGATCATCTAAACTCCCTTTGCGATAATTAACGTATTTTTTTATAAAGAAATAGAGCATCACCAATAACAAAACACTTGAAATCCCTAAACCAAAACTGGAGAATACATCATTCATAATAGATTCAAGTTCACTAACATGTCGTTTTAATCGACCACCAAACTTAAGCTTAATTGACGGATGATATGAAGATGGATTCATAGCAACGACCAAAGAATCAAACGTTGAAAACATATCTTTCAAGAATTTTATATCGCTTTTACTTCCTGTTGGATATAGATTAACAATCATTACCGAACTATCCGCATTAATTGGATACTCTCTAGGTACCAAGTTGGTATAACTTTCTTCAAAATCAATTGGACTACGTTCTTCTGAACTATTTTCAGAGTCTTCATCATCATCTAAATCAAAATAAAATGGATTCGCTTCTAACTTAACTTCTTCAATCTTCTTCGTTAAATAGTCTTTTACTTGAGATAATTCTTCCGGAGTAGCCAAATACAGTGCATTTTCTTCTAAAACCCTAGTATTTCTTTTAAAATCATATTTTTTGAAAAAATTATCTTTTGTTCTTTTATCATATAGAGTAAGAGCTTTTTTCAATAAATCTTGAGTAAACCGTTTACTTGCATCAAAATCATCTGATTTTATTGCCACGTCCATGGCTAATTCACCACCAACCGTTTCTTTCAGTCTATTTAATGCTTGAACGCTGTGATAATTTTCGGGTAATAAATTGGCAATATCCGTATCCACCTTTAGTTTAATGGCAAACTGAGCAGCTATCACAGCTATGACCACTGAAATAAATAAAACTATAAATGGATAACGATATGAAAGACGAAAAATAGGTTTCAGAAAAGTAATAATGGATTTCATAAAGGCAAAACATGATAATAATCAATGGACAACATCGGTTTGAATGCACAAATAAGTATAAAAAAGCATTTTAGCATGTTAGCATGTTATCGCAACAATGATACAATATCCAATAACTTAAAGCCAAATAGAATTGCATAACTAGTTTGATATAATTCACCAAAATCTAAAGAAATTGTTGTACTTAACTCAATTGGCAGAGATTTTTTAGTTAAAATATTTTTTTTTGATACTTTGGAATAAGCATAATATTGATTTTTTTTTATTTTACTTAGATAATACGGTTCTCCAAGTTTCTCCATATCTCTATACGTTCCAAAGTTTTGTGATTGTATTAAATGCATATTAAATTTCCAAGTATTCAAACTTCCTTCAATAAAACTATGATGTGCTACTACAATATTATTAACTACTTGCTCATTATTTTCGAAAAAGTAGTGTCGATTGTTTCTCTGATTTACCAAAAATAAAGGAGTACCTATTATAGCATTATTATATGTCCAACCACTCAGATAAATCCAGTGATTATACGGATTATCAACACCATCGGGTTCAGGAGGATTAATCCCTCGCCTTTTTCCTAAGCGAATCATATTTAAGTATTCATGTCCAAATTTAGTAATCATAAATATCGGTCGGTCAAAAGAAATCATTCCACCCCACATTCCATCCCATGCATTTCTGAATCGTAAAGAGACTGTATCTTCATGATAAAATATTCTATAAGCTGATAACTTAACTGGTTTTATATGAAAAGTAAGCCCAAAGTCGTAGGCAGCAATTGAATTACCAACTACATTATTAACATCATCTTCTAAACCTGAACTGTTTTTATTTTTTACAATTCCTGTAACAACAGCTAAATAGTCATCAAACGATTGAGGCAATTTACCTAATACAGGATGAGTTCCACCCCATTGAGCATTGTGTATTAAACCACCATAACCTTGAAATATCCACAAATCAAGATTCAAATAAAATGATTTTTGATGAACGTATGTATTTTTAACATATCTATTATCGTTTAAAATACCGTGATCTAGACTTGCTCGCCAATTAAAAAAACCAAATGTTAGAGGAACAGGAATCCATGAATTTGTCTTAAGCGAAATTTTTGGAAAAGGAGTGGCATTTCGACTTACCATTACAGAACCCATAGAGGATAATCTAAACAGATCTTCAGAAAGTCCGTATGTATCAAAAAAACGACCTGCCTCAATCTTAAAGAACCAAAAATCCGTTCTAATATATAGCTCTCGAAAATGGAACGAACTACGATGTGATAATCTAGCTACAGCATCAGCAAAAATAGATGTCTTGAGAAATTTTGAAGTGTTTATATTTGCAAAATATGTCAGCCTGTTTGTATATGTTAACATTGAATTATCGAATAACCCTCCATTATTACTTCGTAATCCGAATGGAAGTTGATTTTTATTCAAAACGACATTCCATTCTAATGATAAACTGTCACCAATAAATTGAGAAAACGCACTGTTACTTACTAATAGGAACAGACCAAGTGCATAAATTTGCTTCACTTTTTACTGTTTTTTAACTTAATGACTAAGAAAGTTGCTAAATTTATAATTTTATCAAGCAAATTATTTATAATTAACATAGCTGTTAAAGATGCCAAAGATATATCAAGCACTTTAGCCAACTCAAAACCCATAGCAAGGAATATTAAATCTCTATTAGGAATTAATGGAATACGTGTCGTAATTATTTGTAAAGCAATATAGGATATCCAAACAGTTAACTCGACATTAGGGAGTACACTTTTCCATTGAAGAATTTGAATGATACTTAATAATAATAAACGGAAATTATTTACCGTAATAATATAAATTGATTGTTTTCCATTTAAGCTAAATAATACAGATCTAAATTTCTTGGGTAACATTAATACAATAAACATAATTATAATAAATACTCCTATTGCGTAGGCTAAATAAGATCTATTAATAATATGTTCAGGAACTTTCCCAATAAATAAAAAAACTACTAATATAAAAATTGCAAATATTGTCGAGCTAATAGATGATAAAATAGCAACATCTTTAACATCAGAAAGAGCTTTATTAACTTCTATGTTTGTTATTTTGGCAATATGAAGACCTAAATAAATATCCCCAGAATAACCAATTAAACTATTATTATATATTTTTTTTAACACAAAATTAACTATTGTATCCCAAAATTCTATAGGCCATATTTTCGAATAAACAAAATATTCACTTACTGGTAATCCCAAATATAAAATAGTAAATAAAATATAGAACCAACCATTTGTTGGTAATGATTTTAAGGTTTCAGCAAACCCTATTTCTAAAATTTCTGTTAGTAAATAATAAATAATTAAACCATTAAAAATCCATTTAAATGCTTTACTAGCAATTTTACCATTTTTAGTATTTTCTGTCCAATTTATAAATTTCTTAATAATTCCCTGATCATTCATTTTTCGTAATAAATAAATTAAGTTTATTCGAATCTTTTAAATAAGTATTAAATGATTTCATTTCATGATTTTCTAACTTGAATCTTCTATGTAATTCTTTTTTTTGTAATGCAACAAGTACATACCATAAGATAAAATCAATTACATTGTTATGAATTCTTCTTATAAAATGATCAGATTCCCACGTGTTTGAACCATGAAAACATCGAATAAATTTATCTGAATGCTCTCTTCCAATAAGCTTATATTTTTTTTCCCTCCATTGATCTAAGTATAAGGTATCCTCAGCTCTTCGAATCTCAGGATATTTTACTGTTGTGTCCTTTTTGTGCATAATTGATCCAGGAACACCATCTTTTAGATAGCCTATGTATGGTAGTGAAAAATAAGTAGGATTATCTAAGTGCATTAGTGTACCTTTAAAACAACAAGCATCATATCCAACTAATAAAACTTCAGCTTGTACCTTAATTCTATCTGGGTGATACCAATCATCGTCATCCCATTGAGTAATAAAGACTCCATTCGCTTTTTCTAAGCTATAATTTCGTAAATATCCTAACGTGTTTTCCTCTTTTTTTGTTAATCTATAATAAAACACTGGAGAAAGATTATTATGATTTATCAATTCAGATAAATCTTCATTGCCGTCATCGATTATTATTAACTCTTTATTTGGCCATGTTTGATTGTAGAAACATTGAATTGCTCTTGCTGCAATTTTTTTTCTGTTACCAGTAACCATTAAACAGCTTACCAATGGATAATTGGTCATATACATACTGATTATTAAAATTTATTGAATTTAAAGATACTGATTATTTAGAAATATGGTTCGTTTAATGGTGAACTAAAAGTAAGTGATTTTAGGTTTTCCAAAATTATTAAGTATCTTAAGTGAAAAATTTTCTGATTCATTTCACTTACATCAAACAACAATGAGACATTCAATTGCAATATGCATTCCTACATGGAATTGTGAAGAACTATTCGAAATATGTTTTAATGCACTGATTAAACAACTTACTGGTTTAGAGGAAACATTTGGATTTTCGATAACGGTAGTGATGAAAAGACAAAATCAATTATATCACGAATTAAATCAGATGATTTCTTGGTTCACAAGGTATTCTTTCCAAAAAGTATCGGCATACCCTTTATTGCAAACATTTTTGCTCAAATAATTAAGGGGAATTGCGATTACACTAATTATAATTCGCCAAATTACAGTACGATTATGGATGCAGATGCGTATTTTAAAAATAAAATCTCTAACATGGTTGATATCATTCTTACGAATTATAGCATTGGTTTATTAAGTGGTCATGAATCTATTGAACATAAAATAGAGGGGAAAAAATAATTTCTCATCTCAACAAGGAAGTCAATTTGCACAATAAAATAAATGAACGAATGATCACAATACTAATGAGAAAAGAAGAATTTTTATATTTTTATCCATTTAAACACTACAGAAATCGAGATGTTGATTGGGAGATAACGTTTTGGAATGCAAATTCGTTATTTAAAAGATTTTGTAAATTGTATGTAATTCCAGATTATGTTCTACCTCTAGGTATAGAATCAAGCACATGGAATTCAATTACAAAATCAAAAACATCATCAATTGAACTTAAAGAAGTTCAAGAAGTTCAAGAAGTTCAAGAAATTCTTGAATAAAATTCTATTCGTTAAAACATGAAGATTAGATTACTCTCTTGTTCAAATGCACACACTGGAATTGGTCGTTACAGTCAAGAATTACACTCCTATTATTTACAAGAAAAGTTAAATTCAACCTATTACTGCAGAGAAAAAGTACCTTTACTTCATTCTAAAAAATATTTTTTTCCGTTACCCAAAAATTTTCGCACCCAGTTTGGACCTTTCTTCTTAAATAAAGCACTAACATCAGATGATTCCGTAACTGTTCATCATGCTGATTATGTTGATTCAGGTTCAATATTAAACAGAAAAGAAATTAAGTCGAAAATTATTATTACTATTCATGATGCCATACCTTTTATTTATCCAAAAAATAATTCATTTAAAGAACTATACCATCACTACTTAACAATCTGTGATCAAAATGCAGATGCTCTCATCGTTGTTTCAGAACAATCAAAGCTTGATGTGATGAAATTTACATCCATTCAGGATTCTAAAATTCATGTTATATACAATGGTATTAACCATTCTATGTTTTATCCTTCCATAAAAACTATTCCAAATTTAGTTTTTACAATGAGATATCACGGAGGATTATCAATGGGTCACAAAAACACGCAACTCTTACTTCACACTGCTAAACTACTAGAAGATAGAAATATCTCCTTTCGAATGGAACTAAGTGGATCTAATCCGAATTCTAGTGGCTTACCCAAATTAGCTCATGAACTTAAATTAAAAAATGTTTTTTTTACTGGTTTTATACCCAATCAAAACTTACAATCTTTTTTATCCGGTTCAGATTTATTCCTTTATCCATCACTATATGAAGGTTTTGGTTTTCCACCTTTAGAAGCGATGGCTTGTGGGGTTCCTGTTTTATCTTCAAATGGTGGTTCACTTAACGAAATATTATCTGGCTCAGCTTTATTACGAAATCCTGATGTTGAAGAGTTTGCGTCAACTATTGAAGATTTGATGAATAACTCAACCCTGCTCAATGAATTAAAGACAAAAAGTATTCAAAAAGCTGCTGAATTTACTTGGGAAAAATGTGCAAAAAAAACAATAGATTTATACCAATAAAGTCTCAATTATGCTTAGACAGCAATTCAACCCAAATCTTTTGAGCAAACTGTATAAAAGGTTCTTTTTGATGATACCAGCCAAAATGTACACAATATGGTTTAAGCCATGCATAATCGTTTTTTCCAGGAATAATTGAAAATATATAATGTAAAAATTTTCGTATTGCTCTTTGCTTTAACCCTCTGAATGAATACACAAACGAATCAAAATAATATAAACACTCAACATTCTTAAAATCTGTATCATATTTAGTATAATCCTCAATAAAATCTAGTTGAATACTATTCTCTGCCTGAAACCAAGGTATAACTGAAATACCGAGCGCTGACAAAGCCATTCCCAAGCTCCATTCACAACTTTCTTCCGTTCTTCCCTTTTCCAATAGCCTAGACTGAAAATGTGTTCTATTCATGTTTACTAAAAAATAATTCGCTTTTGCATTAATCACCTCAGCTAAATTTGAATTTTTAACATAAATAACTCCTGATTGCACACGACTTAATTGTGTTAAACCAAAGTTTTTCAATGTCCTTGTTCGTCTTTGTAAAAGAATATCTCTCAACACTTTTAAACTTTTAGGTGCCCCAAAAAAAGAATCAGCAACATCTAGACCTGTTACTGCATAATCAAAAGCTGAAAGATAGGTCCACATCGGGTCAGGATTTTTGAGCCAAATAATATCACTATCAATAAATAAATTTCGATCAAATGCACAAAACAAATGCAAATTATGTTTAAAACCCGTTATTGATTGATATTTTTCATCCAATAACTCAAGAACATCAAACCATTCTTTCAAATTGTTAGTAATGATAAAATCTTTTTGATTTTTGGAGCAATAAAGTGCAATTTTTCTTGTTTTATCGTAGCGTCTAATAGTAGTTATACAAGCGATTACATATTTTAAGTAATCTATTTTTCCATAGGAATTAAATATATAACCTTCTGTATTGTATAGCATTTTAGTTGTTTTATCAAATAATTAGCGTAATCATATAAGATACAACTTTTAAAGATTCAATTGAAATCAGTACTACTCGACAATTTTCATATTATGCGACCTTTTATTCTGACACTTTTTTTTATTTACTTCTATGCACTACCTAAATTACTAGCGCAGCAAACAAGTGTTTCAACTACGAGGATTGCAAATGAATCAGATTTAGTTCCAGTAGATCTTCAATCAAAATATTTTTCAGAAAATTGGATTCTTTCAGGTGTTCTTAATGATTCCATTATAATTACATATACAATCTCCATTAACGACTTAGATAATTTCAAAGAACGTGTTGGTGGTGCTAGTTTATTTGTTAAATGGGGAGATTATAAAAGTTATTCAGTAAAAAAAGAATATCCATACTCAAATTTTTTTTATAATGATTCATTAAAAAAATTAGGATTACATATAGATAGACCCTATTGGATTAAAGGGTCTTTACAAGACAGCATAACTGTTAAATTTAAAACGGGTAAGCATAGTATAAACTACGATGTTGAGTTGAAACTTTATGACATAATAGCAGGATTAATCGACAACACCCCAAAATATTTCAATAGCAGTGACTTCTTCCACTTCAAACCTATTATAATTAATTCAAGAATAAGTGGTTTAATTGCTATTAATGGAGATACTCTCACTGTTTCAGGCTTTGGCTCTCTAGAACACACTCATCAAAATTTTAATTCATCAAAAAAAATAAAACAACAATTGCGTTTTTTCAGTTCAGGTATCTCAAATTCTTTTGACTACATTAATCTAATTCTTGGCGGAACAAATCCTTCAGAGATTATTTATGGGCAATGGTTTAAAAAAGATTCATTATTGAAAACAATAAACATTACTTCTATAAAACCCTCTACTCCAACAAAAATTCGATCTATACAAATCTACAAACAATATGAAATTGTTCTTGATGAACATAATAATAACTCGATTGATAGTAACATCTTGAAATTTACTGATGAAAATACTGTAACATCTTCAATTTTTGATGACATGAATTTTTTTTTAAGAAAAATGGCGAAAAGCTACTTTAAAGTCGATTTTATTCAAATAATAACAACAGGTACTATCAATAATAAAAGAGCAGTAGTAACTGGAAGTATTGTTAAATAAATGATTATCTCTTGATTATTTACCTCTAGCAGCTCTTTTTCTTAAGCTTTTCATTAATGAATCAAAACCTTTTTTCTTAATCACACCTTGAAACGATTTTTGATAAGACTCAGCTGTTGAAACATTATCAATTTGTATATCGGTAATCATCCAGTTTTTATTTTTCCATTCCATGTTGTAACTAACTGGAGTTTTTACGTCTTTTAAACTAGCGATCGTTTTCACAAATGCTTTTGAGTTTTCAACTTCAATACTCTCATAAATTACAGTAGCACGATATATGTCAAGTTTTGCTAAAGATTGATCTCTAATAATTGTACCAAACACATCTACAAATTCAGTTTTTTGTTCAGCAGTGATTTCATCATACGTTTCTTGAAGAGCAATTTTTGCCATTGCATCATAATCAATTATTCCGTTTATGATATCTTTTAGCTCATTCATTTGTGCATCTGTATAGCTACTACCCTCTTCCCCAAGTAATTTTTTAATTTGCTTATCTCTATTTTCTAGTAAAACTTTTATTTCAGCAGCTTTTTTTGTGTCATTCTGAGATTCTTCATTTGTGATTTTTTCAAATTCAATACTTTGATTATTCGATGCGTATGAATTTGTTAACGAACCTATTACTAAAAATAAAATTAAAATGGTTTTCATAACTTAGTTATTAAATTTTCCTGTTGCCTTTAAGACAGCAGCACCTTTAACGGTGAACTCATAAACAGATTGTTTAAACTCTGCTTCAAGTTCTAAATTAGTCCTTAGGGCTTCAACTAAGTTTTTCAATTCGCCAAGACCTAAATCATAATCTATTTGCTCTTTGCGCAACCATTCCTTACTTGTTTGGAGCGCAATCGATAATTTTTCTTTTTTGCTTTTAGCTAAGTTAAAATCTTTATAGGTATTAGCTACATCAACTAATAAGGCTTGTCCAATTGCATTTTTTGAAAATTCAGCCTCTTTTTGTTGATATTCTATTTGAGCAACTTTTGCATTCATCACTCCAAAATTTAGTGACTGCCTAATTCCGAATGTGTAGATGACATTCACATAATCAAAACGAGAACCAAATAATGGTTGAGATTGAACAGGTCGGGGTGTGTGTACATATTCCCCACTTAAACCAAAAAAGAAAGCTGGTAATCGTTGCGCTTTTTGAGCATTTACTGCATAAGAAGTCGCTTTTTCTGCTGCTTTAATTGCTTTCATTTCAGGACGAGATAAAATGGCTTCCTGCTGAAGAAATACTAATGATTGATTACTAAAACGAGTCATTAATGAATCTGAGCTTGGAATATATTGAACAGAATTAGTTCCAAGACTATAATTCATTACTTCATTAACAAATGCTTTATTTTGAAAAATCTCTTCAGCTTTAATTAAAAACTGCTGTTTATAGATTTTGAATTTATAGAGTTCTTTTGCCTCAATCTCGCCTTCTTTTTCTAATTCAGCAATTTGCTTTTCAGCTTTTCTAAATGTCTCTACTGTTTCTGTTGCAAGCCTATCTAATTGAGCTGCCAAAACTGCCGAAAAATAAAGTTTAGTTAGTTGCATTTTCTGATCAGAAAGCTTCATTTCTGATTGATATAAAACGGTCTCTGCGCCTAACTTAACCGCTTCTGTTGCATTTGTTAGCGCACCCCATGTATAGACAGGTTGAGCAAGGGTAAAATCAATTTTAGTAAAAACGCTCCAATTATCCCATTCATTTACCAAATTAGGATCTAGATGCCATTCTTCTCTTGGTAAACCCAACGAACTTGACACACCAGGCATCACGCCATGATTTGAACTCATATCAAATCGTGGTAAAATACGATTTGCTTTAACTTCATTAACACGACTTAAAGCTCTGAATTCTTTTTGTTTTTCAGCTTTAAGAATTGGAGACCATTCAATTGCTTTATTTAAAAAATCGTGATATTCAATACGAATAGAATCCTGAGCATAAATTGATACAGGTAGAAGTGTTAAGAGAATGATTACTTTAAAAATCATGAACTAAAAGTTAAACAGGTTGGACAAGTCAAAACAAGTTTTATACGAAGAAAACTATAAAATGTTGATGTATAAATTTCATTAAAAATATTCCAACTGACTTGAAAATTAAATCAAATAGTTTTTCAAAAAAAAAGCCCCAAAAGAGGGGCTTGTGCGGAGAGAGAGGGATTCGAACCCCCGGACCTTTAACAGTCAACGGTTTTCAAGACCGCCGCATTCGACCGCTCTGCCATCTCTCCAAGAGCGCAAATATACACATTTTATTCAGATAATGCTTCAGCTCCTGAAACTATTTCTGAAATTTCTGTAGTAATTGCTGCCTGACGTGCCTGATTATACTTCAATTTCAATTGACGTATAATTTCAGAGGCATTTTCAGTAGCATTATCCATAGCGGCCATACGTGCACCTTGTTCAGATGCATTAGATTCTAACAATGCTTTCCACAATTGAGTATTCAAATGAAGTGGGATTAAGGAATCTAAAATTTCTTCAGAGCTTGGTTCAAAAATATAGTCAGAACTACTTCCTTCACCTTCAATTGGAGGAACTGGTAGAATCTGAGCTATTTTTCTTTCTTGTGAAATTACAGTTTTGAACTCATTATAAGAAAGATAAACTGATTCATAAGTACCTTTTTGAAAACTCTCCATAACAAATCGCATTATTGCAGCAGATTTTTCGAACTGAAGTTTATCAAAAAAACCAGGAAAAGCCTGAACAACTTTATAATCACGTTTTTTAAAATATTCAGTCGCTTTTCTACCAATTGTAATTAAGCTTAATGAATTTGTCTCTTTAAAAGAACATAATTCAGTTTGAATATAAATCTCAGTTGCTTTAAACAAGTTATTGTTAAAACCACCGCAAAGACCACGGTCAGATCCAACAACAACAAGGAGTATTGTTGATGGATTAGACTTTTCATTTAAAAAGATAGAAGATGTTTCTGAGCCATCAGCTAATTTGCCAATAACTTCAGCTAGCTTTGCTGCATACGGACGGGTTTGTAACATTCGTTGCTGCGCTTTACGCAATTTAGCCGCAGCCACCATTTTCATGGCTTTAGTAATCTGTTGAGTATTCTTTACAGATGCAATCCTGTCGCGTATATCACGTAAGTTAGCCATGGTTTAAGCAGAAAGTTGATTAATTAATACTTTAGCTTCAGCAAGAATTTTTTGCATAAAATCTGGAGCAAGAACTCCTGTTTTTTCTAGTACTGCCATTTCATCTTGATGTTTAACAGTAACAGATTCAGTAAACTCTTTTTCAAAAACTGCAATTTGTTCGATTTTTAAACTATCCATTAAGCCTTCGTTGTTCACTGAAAGTAAAACTACTTGATGACTAACTGGAAGAGGTTTATTTAAACCTTGTTTAAGAAGCTCAACAGAACGAGCACCACGATTTAATTGTCTTTGAGTGGTAGGATCTAAATCAGAACCAAACTTTGCAAAAGCTTCCAATTCACGATACTGAGCTAAGTCAAGTTTTAAAGTACCTGAAAGTTTCTTCATCGATTTAACCTGAGCATTACCACCTACGCGAGATACCGAAATACCTACGTCAATAGCTGGACGCACACCAGAGTTAAATAAATTAGTCTGCAAGAAAATTTGTCCGTCAGTAATAGAAATTACGTTTGTAGGAATATATGCAGAAACGTCACCTGCTTGAGTTTCAATAATGGGTAAAGCTGTTAAAGACCCACCACCTTTTACAAGTGGTAATAATTCCTCTGGAACATCATTCATTTGTTTAGCAACAGCTTCACTTTGATTGATTTTAGCAGCACGTTCTAATAAACGACTGTGTAAGTAGAAGACATCACCAGGATACGCTTCACGACCTGGAGGACGACGTAATAACAATGAAACTTCGCGGTAAGCAACAGCTTGTTTAGACAAATCGTCAAAAATTACTAATGCATGACGACCTGTATCTCTGAAAAATTCACCTACAGCAGCACCAGCAAAAGGTGCAATAAAACGTTCAGAAGCCGATGCAGATGCAGGAGCAGACACAATAACTGTGTAATCCATTGCACCGAATTTTTCTAAAGTTCTAGCCACAGAAGCCACAGTAGAACCTTTTTGACCAACAGCTACATAAATACAAAAAACAGGTTTATCTGTGTTTTGAGTATTTTTTTGATTAATAATTGTATCAACAGCAATTGAAGTTTTTCCAGTCTGGCGATCACCAATAATTAACTCACGTTGGCCACGACCAATAGGAATCATGGAATCAATCGCTTTTATACCAGTTTGAAGTGGTTCCTTAACAGGTTCACGATAAATTACACCTGGAGCTTTTCTTTCGATTGGCAGATTAATAGTTTTTCCGGCAACGGGACCTTTACCGTCAATAGGAAGGCCAAGAGAGTTTACCACTCTACCTAAAAGACCGTCACCAACTGGGATAGATGCGATATTTCCGGTACGCTTTACCAGATGCCCTTCTTGAACTGAATTTGAGGAACCGAAAAGTACGATACCTACATTATCTTCTTCAAGGTTAAGAGCCATACCTACAACAGGTTGGTCGTTTTCGTCTTTAGATTCAGGGAGTGTTACCAACTCACCTGCTTGTATTTTGGATAATCCATAAACACGTGCAATACCATCGCTAACTTCTAGCACCGTACCTACATCATAGGTATCAGCTTCTTTTTCGAGGCCGGCTAATTGTTTTCTTAGTATTGCAGATACTTCGTCAGGTCTTACTTGACTCATCTGTTTTCCCTTTGGGTATTAAACTCGTTTATAATGCACTGTTTTTGAATAAAGAATCTAACGTTTCAAGTTTGTGCTTAACTGATCCGTCTATAACCGTATCATGTATTTTTACGGTCATTCCACCCATGAGTTCTCTTCGAACTGAAGTTGATAAATCAACTTTTTTACCAGTTCTAGTTTCTAGGGCATTTAGAATAGAAGATAATTGTGATTTAGTTAAATCTTCAGCTGATTCGACATGAATTTTAACAATACCAGCATAGACATTGTAAAGTTCAATAAACTGCTTAACAATTACACCAAGAATATCAATTCTGTTTTTACGAACAATAACAGAAATAAATTCAGATGTTAACTTTTGGATTTTCTTTCCAAAAATCTCTTTCAGAACGGCCAATTTTTTGTCTGATTTTATAATAGGACTTTTGAGGAACACGGCCAATTCACGAGAATTGGAAATGGTCTGGTCTATTAAAAGACAATCAGCAACGGCGAGTTCTGTAGCTTTAATTTCTACAGCAACAT
>CAZNTR010000009.1:0-39778 GCA_964575925.1 uncultured Chitinophagales bacterium | reverse complement strand
GTCCTTACTTTCTAGCAAAAACCTTTCCAAAACGCTTTATTAAACCTAAGGGACTAAGGTTATACTATGTATCACCTTAGTCACAATCCAAAAAAATGGTTTAGGATACAATCTAAGCATAAAACGGTCATCCCTTGCTTTTTCACGATTCGAAAAACCAAGAAGTACCATCTCGGACAAATCTCTATTAGCGGCATAAGCACTTCTTTTGTACAGGGTATGTTTAAAAGCTAAGACGATAGGTCGGTGCCTGGCATGTTAAAATAGGAGTCCTCACCAAAAGTCGATTCTTTTGGTTTGTACCCTTCCAAATCCTACGAATTCGACGAATAGTTTGCTAGAAACTACTCTTCGGAGTATGATCAACTATTATTTTTAAATATATCTTAGTTACTTAATATCCGAACCACCACAAATTTATATAAAACAATAACTTGTACTTTAAAATCAATAAATTCCCTTAGAAAATGAGAATGCCAACGTAATGGTATGGTTTACAAATACATTCGATTTCGAATTAAATGGGATTAAGAAGTCCGCATTTCTACATTAAATCACAATATCATGAAATAGATATCCCCTTTATTTCCCTTCAAATCGTGTTACATGGTAAATTAATTTGCTGGAAACTACTTTTCAAAGAAAAATCATTCTATAAATTAATTGTTCTATTGAGTTTGAAACTCTTTAAAATAAATCAGTCTATCTAAAAAACGCCCAGGATCTTTATAATAAACCAAAATCGTATAGGTTCTAATCGTTCTTCCTAATGGGTTTTGAGCTAATTGCTTCACTAAACGACCATTTCTTAGCACTTCATAAGAATACGTATATACTCCCTGTTTTACTAAAGTTCTTGTCGTATAACGTTTTTCTTTAGATTTCCAAGTTAATTCCAACTCTGGATAAAAAGCATTTTGGGCGAATAAACCTGTAACGAATATTTTTTCGTTTTCTTGAGTTTCCCAATTGGGTACAAAAGAAAATTCAGCTTCCACATATCGATCAAATCGATTATTTGATGGATTATTATAAAGTACAAACGAATCTGTTTGCTCAAAAGCAGGATTATCATCAAACAAACTTAGCAATGCAGGTTTATCTCCTCGTTCTTCAAAAAACCGTATGTTATTTTTTTCTTTAAGTTTAGTTAAATCTAATTTTTGATGGTCGTAATTAGCTGCAAATAAGTCGTTTCGTTCGTGGTGATAACGAATTTTCCCTTCATATCGAGAGCTTAAATCTTTGATGTTAAGTTCTTTTTGTGTAGCAAAACGTCCGTCTTGTATTCCAAAAATACTCACATTGTATTCTGGCAATTGTAAACTTTCAGGAAAGCTATACCAAACAAAATGTTGATGTTGAAACCGACTGTCTTGGTTAAATTCATTTAGGGTTTCATACCTATTTTCAACATTTCCCAATTGCTCGGTTATCATAAATGGAAGCGAAAATAAGGGCTCTCCGTCCTGATAATCAAACACCTCTAGTAACCAATTCCCACTTAAACGAAACTGTATTCTTGAATTTGGGAAGGTATAGTTACTCTGAAAAAAGGCAGGAAACTCGTTATCACTTCTATCTCCTAGTTCAATTAAATCTTCTAATTGCCCATCTGATATTTGAGTTGGAACTTGTCCATCTGCTTTCCAATCTCGATCATATCTGGAAAAACGAATCCCAAATGTTCTTGGCTCATTTGTTATTTCATCAAACCGTAGAGTAAGTTTTTCTTTACTGTTTAATCTCAAATACGGAATTGTACTTCCTAGCTGATTTTGTAACTGAATACTTTTAATGTTATCGGGTGGTAATTGCTGTTTTGAAAGATATAAACCAGGCGCTTTTTGCTTTTCTGGTTTTTGAGTTTTTTGATTCGTTGTTGACCCACATCCTATTAGAATGAATAGTAGTATCGTTACGTATTTTATCTTTTTTATCATTACTCATTTAGTATAAATTATTTTTTGAAACGAGATCTAAACTGAAATTAGTACTTCACCTTTATAGACAATTTCTGCTGGACCAATTAATACTAATTCGTCAAAAATGAGTTCCTTTTTTCGAAAAACAACGTTTAATTCTCCGCCTGCACATTCAACTGTGACCTTTTGTTTACCATCTTTTTTCTTCTGTAAATAGGAATAGGTTAGTGCCGTTGCAATGGCTCCCGTTCCACATGCAAGTGTAAAATCTTCAACACCTCTTTCGTACGTTTCTAGGCGAACATGATTTCTTTTTCCGTCTTTAGTTTCGCAAAAAAAATTCACGTTTGTTCCTCGATTATTAATTTCTTCAGAATATCTCATTTCTTTTCCTAAATGAAATAATTCTTCTTTTATAAACCGATTTGAATCTATTACAGGAATTACAATATGATCTGTTCCTGTATATAATTGATAATACGCCGCATAGTTATTGTAGATTCTTTTTGTAATATCAACAATTTGTGGAAATTGAATACTTACTTCTTTTTTTCTTCTTCGGACTTCGGCTTTATAAATCACTCCGTGAACATGGAAATCGAATTTCGTTCCATATCCTAAGCCTGATGCATAAAATGCTAAACAACGACCACCGTTTCCACACATTCCTGCATCGGAGCCATCGGCATTTCTATAAATCATCTCGAATCTAGCTGTTTCTTTAGGATTATCCTGAATTACCATTAGACCATCTGCACCAATTCCATAACGGCGATTACATAATTGGGGGGTAATTTTAATAATTTCTTCTACTGTGAATCGATATGTTCTGTTATCAAAAACTACAAAGTCATTGCCTGCACCTTGCATTTTAACAAATTTGAGTTTTTGCTGTTTTGTATTCATATAAAATGTTGGAATTTAAAGAACTACGGACGGTAGTCGAGTCCATGGTTCTGATGATGGATGTAAAACATCATGTCCCCTCATCAACAAATAGAATCGATTGGCTAAAACGATTAGCGATAATCTAGAATTCACATTTTGTCTTATTGATATGCGTATTTCATCAATTTCTTTAAGCATATCACCAATTCTAGCATGTGGCTGCGCTTTATGAAATTTTTGAATTATATCAAATTGATCCGCATTCGTTATAAAATCGGATGTTCCTGTTTGTGCATATACGTGTACATCTCTCAAAAATATTTCTATCATCGAAAGAACGGCTAACTGCCCTTGTGTGTTATATTCTCTATTGAATTGATCTGAATAGGCAGCTAATTTTATCGCATCAGAGGTAAATGAAGCTCTTAAAAATTCAACTACAAAGTTTCGGTTTTTTTTTAGTTCTTCTAAATTGTAAAATCTCGTTATGGAATAATTTCCACCTGAAACTCGTGCTAAATAAGACGCATCTTCTTTTGATAAATTAGTTCCTTGCATTAAACCTTCTTCAATTTCACTGTGAGTTAAAGGATTACAATGTATAATTTGACAACGTGAAATAATAGTAGGTAGTAGGAGTTCAACCTGATTAGTAGTCAATATAAACATGACCCTATCGTTAGGTTCTTCGAGTAATTTTAAAAAAGCATTACTCATTTCAACACGCATTTTTTCAACTTCTGTTAAAATGATAATTGTTCTATTGCCTTCATTTGGCTTTAAAAATGCACTAGGTCGAATGTGTTCTCGATAATATTCGATTGAATAAAAAGCCTGTTTATTTCCTAAATCAGTACCAGTAATACTTGGTCTTAATCCAAAATCAATAATATCATAAGGGTCTTGATACAATAAGTCTTTTCTACCCATAAACTCTTTGTGATTAAATTCACGCGGCATGGGAAAGAAAAAATGAATATCAGGATGATGAAACCAGCTACTTTTTCGAGAAGTTGGTTTTTCAATCTTAGTTAAGTTAGAAATACCTTGAATTATTTCTGCGAATGCTAAAGCAAGCGCTTTTTTTCCGACTCCAGTTGGGCCGGTAAATAGATAAGCATGCGAAAGGCGATCTCCTTTTAATACTTTTTCAAGTTGAGTACGAGCTTTTCGTTGACCGACAAGTCCTGGATTTCCAAATTCGTAAGTTAATTCGTTGTTATTCATCCCAAATAAAATCAAATAATAAAATAGATAGAGTTATCATTACACCACAAAATGCAGTAATTCCTGTTAAATCGCCATAAACGCCTGGCAAAAAACCATCCGTAAATCCAGCTTTTGATAGTCGGACAATTAAGAGCAATAATGGAATCATGAGTGGCATGCTTATTACAGAAAATATAGATCCTTTTCGATCTGCTTGAGCTATAATTCCCGCTAAAAGTGTAGAAACCGAAGCTAAGCCTAAAGATCCTAAAAATAGGGCTAGAAAAGTTATTAGCCATGAGGCTATAGTTATATTCAATAATACCACATAAGCTACTAAACTAACAATGCTTATAAGTAAAGTAAATCCATAATTAAACAATAATTTACCCAAATAAACGGGAGTAGCTCTCGCATAAAGCCGAAGATAGTCAAACGTTCGTCTTTCGGTTTCTGAAACAAAACTTCTAGATAAACTAGACAATGCTGCAAATACAATGATGACCCATAACAAGCCTGAGCGCGAAGTTGGAGTTAATTGCTGTGCTCGCAAACTAAAAATAACTAATAGTAAACTGCTGAAAACAAAGGCAATTACTGAATTTATCCCAAAACGGGTTTTCCATTCAAGTAAAATATCTTTTTTAAAAACAGCGAGGGTTTCTTTAAACATAATTTGGCGTAAACTGGGAAAATACTGCCTTTTTAACTTGGGTTAAAGCCCAAAAGGTGAGTATATTCAGACAGTCGTAAAAATAGTAAATACCCAGCCCTTGTGATGAAAATTTATCAATTGTTAACCAAACAAACCGTGAAAGCTAAACTAGCGGTTTCAACAAAAGAACAGACGCTTGATGCTGTCATTGATTTACTCAGCCCATTAGTTGATAATTCACAGCTTGAAACAATTAGAGTTGCTGTAAAAGAAAGAGAATCTATTATGTCAACTGGTGTTGGAAAAGGTTTGGCCATTCCTCATGCTAAAGTTTCTGGTTTAGCTATCAATTTTGCAGCTTTTGCCCTTCTTGAAAATGGAATTGATTACAGTTCTATTGACAATGCACCAGTTCAACTCGTTTTTTTAATTGTTGGACCTGTTACACATAATTCAGAACATATTAAATTGCTCTCTAGAATTTCACGTCTTATGAACAACGACGATTTCAGAGAAACCCTTTACGCTTGCCCTAATGAAGAAGCTATCATTGAAGCGTTCAAACTGGAAGAAGAACGTTATTTTAACTAATTCATTGGTAAAAAATCGAAATCTAATCATGAGCATTTTCGACATCTATCGATTAGGGGTTTTATTTTTTTGTTTTATTAATTTAGGTTACTCTACAATAAGTCTTGCGCAAAATGCGCCGATTCAGATTACTAAGTTTATTCAAAATAGTACTTCAAAAAATGCAATTTGGGCCTTAAGTGTTCGTGATTCAACGGGAAAGGAACGTCTAGATTACAATAGTTCAACTCTAATAACTCCTGCATCGAATCTTAAACTGTTAACTTCTGCGGCTCTATTTTCGGTCTTTGGGAGTGATTTTTATTTTAAAACAAGTATTTATGGTCTTGGTGAGTTAAAAGACTCCGTTTGGGAAGGTGATTTATATATTCAAGGCTCGGGCGATCCAAGTATCGGTGGAGAACTTTATAATGATGATAAATGGTATGTTTTTGATAAATTAATTAATCAACTAAAAAACAAAGGAATTAAAGTTATTACTGGGAAAATTATTGGTTATGATGCGGTATTTGATGACGAAAGTTATCCGCCCAACTGGAGTTACGATGACTTATCTTTTTATTACGCAACAGAATTAAACGCTCTCTCTTTCAATAGAAATTGTATTGATTTAACTGTAAAAGCTGATGGTGCAATCGGTAGTTTGCCCCAAATTGAATGGTTTCCACTTAATACAGATTATGTGAGTTTCATTAATGAACAAAAAATAAGTTCTCCCAATTCTTCTTATGACGAATATTATAAACGCTATTCAGGGACAAATACAATCGTATTACGTTCAAGTCTGCCTCAACATTATTTAGAAGAAGAATCTTTAAGTATTTATTATCCGTCATTATTTTTCGCAGACACGTTTGTTAAATATGCACAATTAAATGGAATTGAAGTACAAAATGGAGCTGAAACCAGCCGAAATGATATCGAATTCAGTAAAAATAATGGATTCACAGAACTAGCTTTTCATTATTCTAAACCATTCAAAGAATTAGCTATTCGAATTAATAAAGAAAGTGATAATTTTTACACAGAAATGTTGGTAAAAGCTGCAGCCGTAAAAGTCTATGGCATACAAGGGCAAACAGTAGCAGGATTGCAGATTATTAAAGACAAAGCAGCGTATTTTAAAACAGATACAACAACTATTTATTTGGTTGACGGTTCTGGAATGGCTTTTTCAAATCTGATTACAACAAAAAATTTATCTCAATTACTCTATTCTGTTCAACATGAAACTTGGTTTACAGATTATTTGAATACACTTTCAAATGCAGGAATAGATGGAACCTTAAAAAATAGATTTTTAAATACCTCTGTTCAAGGTAATTTAATGGGAAAATCTGGTTATATAAGTGGGGCAAGAACGCTCTCAGGCTATCTTCACACAAAATCAGGAAATCTAATTACCTTAAGTTTGGCAACTAATCATTTTAGTGAAAAAGTAAGTCGAATTGATGCTATTCATCAAAAAATAGTTCTTTGGCTGTACGAAAATTATTAAAAGAAAACTTGTTCACCTCATGCTAAGTATTAAATGGCAACACATAAAATCCTATTAGTTGACGATGAAATAAGTATTCGCAAGGCTTTACGCGAAATACTAGAATTTGAAAAATATAAAATATGTGAATCATCCTCAGGAAACGAAGCTTTAGAAATTCTTGGGGAAAACGATTTCGACCTAGTACTTCTCGATATTAAAATGAAAGGAAAGGATGGATTAGAAGTTTTAGAAAAACTTTCGAGAAACGGATTTGAAACACCAGTTATCATGCTTTCTGGTCATGGAACAATCGAAACCGCTATGCAAGCTACAAAACTAGGTGCTTATGATTTTTTAGAAAAACCACCTGATTTAAATCGCTTACTCGTTTCAGTAAGAAATGCTCTTGATAAAAATCAACTTGTGGTTAAAACGACCTCACTGCGAAAAAAAATTAATGGAGTCACAGAGATTCTAGGAAAAAGTGCACCAATAGATCGAATCAGAAATACCATTGCAAAAGTAGCTCCAACCGATGCTCGTGTTCTTATAACTGGAGAAAATGGAACTGGCAAAGAATTAGTAGCTCGTTGGATTCATGAACAAAGTAAGCGAAATAATGCTGAATTTGTTGCAGTAAACTGCGCAGCAATTCCAACAGAACTTCTTGAATCTGAATTGTTTGGCCACGAAAAAGGTGCTTTCACGGGCGCTGACAAACAACGAATAGGAAAATTTGAACTTGCTCATGAAGGCACTTTATTATTAGATGAAATTGGTGATATGAGTTTAGATGCCCAAGCTAAAGTCCTTCGCGCTTTACAAGAAGGCCAAATTACACGAGTTGGTGGAAACCAGATTATTCAAGTGAATGTTCGGGTTTTAGCAGCAACTAACAAAAATTTGGAAATGGAAATTGAAGCTGGAAATTTTAGAGAAGATTTATTTCATAGATTATCCGTCATTCCTATTCATGTTCCACCTTTAAGAAATAGAAAAGAAGATATTCCTGATTTAGCTCAATCTTTTTTGAATGATTTAACGCAAAAAGACATTAGCTTTTCGGGTAAATCATTTTCAAATGAAGCACTTTCAGCTTTATTAGATTATGAATGGACAGGAAATGTTCGAGAGTTATCAAATGTTGTTGAACGATTGGCTATATTGTCAGATTTTGCCTGTATCTCAGCAGAAGATGTTGAACGTCTTGTTCGCAAAAAAACACCACAAAAAGAACAGAGTTCCTCCATTAATTTCCATGATTTTGAAACGTATCATGATTTTAAAGACTGCATGGAAGCTGAATTTATTGAATCAAAACTTGATCAATTCGATTGGAATATTTCTCATACTGCAGAAAAATTAGGACTTCAACGAAGTCATTTATATCAAAAAATTAAAAAATTCGGATTAGAACGGTAATAATATGGCAGCAAGTTATATAGATGGTAAAGTAGTGGCTTCACAAATTAAAGCCCGTGTAAAAACAGATATTGAACATTGGGTTTCAAAGGATAATAGATTACCCTCATTACAAGTAATTCTTGTAGGTAATAATCCAGCATCACAATCTTACGTAAAATCAAAAACTACTGATTGTGAAGAAGTTGGAATTGATTCAGATACTCTTTTCTTACCTGATACTATTTCTGAGAAAGAATTGTGTGAAATTATTCACACATTCAATGAGGATGAAAATACGGATGGAATTTTAGTTCAGCTTCCTGTTCCCGATCATATTTCAACTCATGCTATTATTGAAGCCATTGATTATCGAAAAGATGTTGATGGATTTCATCCAATGAATGTTGGTCGCATGCAAGTGGGACAGCCTGCATTTAGACCCTGTACACCAGCTGGAATTATGGAATTATTTGACCACTACAGCATTCCAACTAAAGGAAAGCATATTGTGGTGATTGGCGCATCTCAAATTGTTGGAACACCAATGGCAATAATGCTTTCACGAGAAAAAGATGGTGGCAAAGCGACTGTAACTCTTTGTCATAGATATACAAAAGACTTGACTAAGCACACGATTAATGCAGATATTTTGGTTGTCGCTGTTGGTTCACCTGGTTTAATTACTGGAACAATGGTAAAAGAAGATGTTGTTGTTATTGATGTCGGTATTAACAGGGTTGCGGATAATACCAACGATAGAGGATATAAAATTGTAGGAGATTGTGATTTTGAATCCGTTAGTGAAAAAGCTAGTTGGATTACTCCTGTTCCTGGTGGTGTTGGTCCAATGACTCGTGCTTTATTGATGAAAAACACACTTTTAGCAGCTAAAAAAGCCCTTTATCCTTGATTTGAATTAAGAGATTTGGATCACTGTGAAATAAAATGGTTTTCTTACAAAACTCAACGGAATTCATTTTTCTTGAAATATCTGTGTGCACTTCTTCTCGGAAAGTAAATATGGAAACCAATAGATTTTTGGTTTAGAGCTATTAATTCTATTTAAAGAAATGCTTAAAATTCAATTTTTAAAATGAAATAGATCGGTTTTCTTCACAATATTAGCAAGATAGAAATGGAAATTTCAGAACTTTCAAGAAAAAAATCCCTATTCTGGAATGTCGTTCATGCCTGAAAACTGCTTTGTGATTTCTTCTATTGTCGAAAACATCTGTTTAGAAAATTGATATAAACTATAATACAAGCTTGCAATAATTAGTAACAAACCTGCCATAATCATCAATTCGAATCGAATTTGAACCAAACCAAGTACAAATAATAATAAAGCTACTACAGCTATAATTAGTGATCTGAGTCTTCCATACTTTACAATATATGAGGCTTTTTTTAAAAGATTTCGATACGAAGTTTCACTCACAAGCCTACCCCAGAAATTCGATTTTTTCGGTTTGCACTCTTCCAAATTCTGCAGATTCGCCGAATATTTTGTTGATTTTTTTTTTAGGAGTAAGCTCGCTCATTAAAAATCAATTCCGATACTGAAATATTGAACATAATCGCCAACACCATTAGCATATCTTGGCCATGCAATATCATATCTAAATGGCAAACCAATTAAAATTGTTCTAATACCAAAGCCAAGTCCCATCAATAAATCACCACGCAAAATAGTTTTATCGTAATAACTCGCATTTTCAGGTGGGGAATTATAAATTTCGCCACTAAAAGCATCAATATAGACTTTTTCCCGTTTGGCTAAACTTATATCCAAATTGCTACCATTTCTATAAAACAAGACTTGTTCCAACTCTTGAAAAGTATTACTATCTAAACGTAGTACATAAAAATCACGTTGTAAACCCCAAGCAGCACCTAAATCCATAAACATGACACCTGTAAGATTATAGAGTGGCAAAATTGGAATGGGGCCTGGTAATATGGCTGCAAAAAGAGGAAATCGAAATTCAAGGTTCACTAAACCATAATGATTCCCGAATGAAGCATTATAATTAAATCCACGCATTGGCAGCGCAGGTTGAGTAAAAAATAAATCAGATAATTGATTAAATGGAATATCGTTTCCATCCCATTGATAATTAAACCAACCTGCAACACCGCCTAAAAAATAGGATTGTGCGTTTGGACCGAAAGATGTTGCGAAATTTGCTCTTCCTGCAAGACTATATCCATAACCTAAATGAATATATTTTCTATAATCTACCATTCCGCTTATAAAGGTAATTCCACCAACTCCAGCATAAGGTGAACCAGTTAGACTAATTCCTAATCGTGAACCCCCAATTGGTGTAATAAAACCTTGTTGTGTATAGTCACGAGTATAGGTAAGTGTAGGATAAATAAAACTCTGGAAATCTTTCGAAGTTGAATTAAAATTCAAATTACTTAAGTCTCTAGAAATATTGAACCAACTAAATCCATAATCTAAACGCTCAAACGTGTTAATTGGATATTGAAAATTTAAACCTAATCCATAATTACGATTTCGCACTAACTGATAAGAACCAGAATTATCAACCGTTAAAAATGGAATTGAATAATGGAAATAATTAATCGAAAAATTGGTTCTGTTTTTCAAATATTCATAACTCACAATGTAAGAACTGTTTCTCAAATCAAGTTGTAAATTTGACGCGATACCAATGCGATGATCACCCATAACATCTGATAATGAGAATTGTGTAAACCCAAAAACGCCTGAAAATGTATTAAACGATGAACTTAAATAGGCAATTTCTGGTGTAAACTTCAATTTGTATCGCTGCGGTTGATAGATACCTGTGCTTGTTGTATTGTTTAGAGGTGAGAATGGATTTTCATCATCTTGTTCTTTAGCTACATCATCAAACAACTCTCCGAACTGATAATTGCGAAAGTCTATTATCCCTTCTTCTATTTTTGTTGAGTCCGCTTCATCTTTTTTCTCTGTTTTTTGCGGTTTATTAAAACCAATTCCCGTCCAACCTAAATCATAAGCAGCCTGCGTTGTTAGCTGTGACATATATTTGTCAGTTCCATACAGTTGATAACCATATCCGACAGCCGGAACTCGCATGTAGCCTGGCTCAGCATCTCTGCGTTTAGCCCACTCATTAGGAATCATCTCACCTTTCACCGTGCGTGTTAGCGGATTTTTAATTAAAAACACGTCTAAATATCCTCCATTAAAGGTATTAACGACTAAACGTGATCCATCTGCTGATACAGACATTTGCAAAACTCCTTGCATTAAATTTGTTAATGGTCTAGACTCAAATGTATTAAAATCAAATTGATAGACATTCGGAATTCCATTCAAATCTGATATGTACATTACTTGATCTGTGGCCGTTATAACTGGGCGTGTTTCATTAATTTTCGAGGTATTTGTTAAGCGTTTTGCCTCTGCTGAACCTAATTTTACTTCATACAAATCTGCTTGATCTAAATCTGGATTTAACAGCATATTGTAATTTTCACGATACGTGTTCAACTTGGTTTTGTCTCCCCTATCCGATGCAAATAAAATTGATTTTGAATTGGCTCTCCAAACTGGTTCAAAATCGGTAAACATATCGTTGGTAATATTAAAGAAATCTTCTGTTTCTAGATCATATACAAAAATATCGCTATAAGCTCCCATATTTCCATTAAAAGCAATTTTTTTTCCATCAGGTGCCCAAGAAACAGATTGAATGGCATCCATTAAGGGGAATTTAACTCTACTTAATTTTTTGGTCTTATAATCCACTATGGCTAGCATGTCTTTCCCTTCAGACTTACTAGACAAAGCGATTTTACGTCCATCGGGTGACCAACTTAAATTAGGATTCAAAATGTTTAATGATTCAAAATCTAAATTATCATTCCCTTTAATGATCGTTTTGAGTTTTTTACCATTTAAAGATGAAATCACAACTACATCAAAATACCCACGCTCATTGGTTATCATAGCTACTTTATCACCCTGTGGCGAAATGGCAGGACTTGTATTGTAAGTTCCGCCAAATTCACGTTTGGAAAGCAAGGTAGAAAAATCTTTAATATCTTCTCTTTTCTCAATTTCTGGCCAATATTTCTTTTTTAACCAAGCTTGCCAATTATCAGAAAGTTCTTCTGTAGTTACTCCTAATGATTGTCGGAAACCTAATTCAATTGAACGGCTTGATTTGATTTTTTGAAAAATCTCCCCAATTTTTGGCCGTCCATATTCGGAAACAATATAATCCCAAACAGATTGACCTCCACGATAGGCAAAATAACCGCCTAAATAATTAATAGGTGGAATATAATTGTTCAAAACTGCATCTCGTATAAAATTATCCGTATTCGTATCGTAGCCTAATGAAGAATATTCAGCCATTCCTTCATTAAACCAAAGAGGAATGGCTAACTGTATATCATTTTGAATAATTGATTGTAATGATCCGCCATAAAACATATCGTTAATTACTGCGTGAACTAATTCGTGATGAATAACTCGCCTAAATTCAGAGTATTTACCCATAAAAGGTAAGACCATCCTATTTTTATATAGTTCGGTAACACCACCAATTCCTTCTGCATCAACAGGTAAATTAACTACATTTGTTTGAACAAAGTCGTTATGAGAATCAAATATGATTACGGATACACGATTCGAAATATCGTGATTAAAATCTTCTTTTATTTCTTTGTAAGCGGCCTCCAAACTTTGACCTGCAAAAGAAGCTAAGTAATAATTTTTTGCATTATCATAATAGACATCAAAATGTTCGGTTTGAATGAAACGCCAATCAAATTTTTCATATTGAACCCGATTTTTTCCAAAACCAAAAAATTGGGAATGTGCTGTTTGAACCAAACTCAAGAAAAAAAGTGCGAAAAGAAGTTTTAGTTTAAGCATGCAATGTATATTAAATTTGTTACGAAGATAACTATATATAAGACAAGTTGCAGAGGTGTTTAACTGCTTTTAAAACGATTTATTTTACTTTAATGTGATTTTTTTGACCATGTCGTTCTTAAAAAAAATTCTAGTTGAAAATACAACTATCTATTTATGAACTTACATAGAAAATGATTTACATTAAATAATTTGGCGAATTCTAAGGTTTTGAAAAGGGTTAAAGCGAAAAATTCGACTTTTCAGAGTAAACTCCTCGAATTTAAATAACTAATTGATTTCATAAACAGGTAGAAAGCAAGGGTCTCAGCTTACTTTATTTTAATTTAAATCACACATTGATGCATTAGGTGGTTAAATTAATGTTGAAAGTGATGCTGATATGGGTTCAGTATTCTCTAAATGATTACCATTGGTAGAACCTGAAATTAAAGAGCGACCGAATATTTCTATTTTTGAACAACATTATTGAAATTTAACACAGTAAGCTGAATTTATTTTAAGAATTAATGATTCCACTCCAAAATATCACTTTTTAAAGTGCATCCTTGAAAATATTACGAAGTCACCTAAAATTTTCATAAAATCGACGTATAGGAGTACTCTTATTAATACAATAACTTAGGCAAAAACACAGAATATACAAAGACAAACGTCATTTGGCTCCGATTTTAATCCCGAATTTAAGCACATATTAGTTCGAAATTATTCTTCAACGCAATAAAAACTGAAAACGAAATTTTTTTTACTCTTTTTATAATTTAATTTTATTCTGAACTCGTGTTAGTACAATTAAACATGAAATTTTAACGCTATACTCTTTATAAATTACATTTGCTATTTGTTGTTGAATGGTTTCAAGTTATAATTCATTTTTATGTGAATATTCTAAATACGAACGCAGGTTTGGTATATTTAAGGAATGAAATTCTTAATTAGCCTAGTTTTATTTTTACATATCAGTTCTGCCTTAATCGCTCAAACCAATGTCTCCATTCTAAAAGCTGACGAGTTGATTGGTAGAAATACACCATCGGGACAGGTTCGAGTATTAAGGGGAAATGTTAAATTGAAAATCGATAAGAATGAATTAAAAAGTGATTCAGCTCTTCACTTTTTAGATCGAAATGAAATTCGCGCTTACGGAAATGTCTTTATTCAGAATGATGAAGATAAGATTTGGGCTGATTCGGCATTGTATAATTCAGATTCCGATTTAAGTTATTTTTATGGAAATTTGTTGATTGAAAGAGATTCGTCCAAATTATTTAGTACTAGAGCTAGTTATTCCTTCCCTCAAAAAACCAGTTATTTTACAGCACCCTTTCAATTGGAAGACTCACAAGGAATTTTAAAAGCAGATCGTGGTATTTATTTTCATGAAAATGATTCCGCATCTTTTCGAGGAAATGTTCAAGTTGTAGATTCTACGTTATTTGTTGAGGCAGATAGTTTATTGGGAAACAGAAAAGCAAAACTGTATGAATTATTTAACAATGTGTATGCTTTTGATAGAAAAAATAATAGTTATGTAACGGCAGAATACGTTTATATCGATTCGAGTGGACAACGTTTGATGCGAGAAAATGCCCTTTTAATAAAAGTTGATTCAGCTAAAGCAGACACGATCAGTATTCGAGGGGAAAAGATTTTTTATCAAGAAAACAAGGATTCAACGTTTTCTTTCGAGGCTTTTGAAACCGTTCAGATATTTAGCAAAGATTTTTCTTCTTATAGCGATTCTGCGGAATATGATTCTAAAACAGAGCGCTTTGAGTTAGAATCAAATGCTTATTCTTGGAATAAAAAACTTCAACTTTCAGCGCCTAATATTATCATTCAAGCTGAAGATGATACCATTCGGACAATTCACGCATTCCCTAAACCTTTTGCCGTTCAAGTTGATTCTATTTCTAGCCGATTTCAACAAATGCGTGGCGATTCGCTTTGGTCAGATTTTGAAAAAGGAAGTTTAAAACAAGTTCGTTTTACACCAAATGCAGCAGTAGCTTTTTTTACGAATAACGATAAAGACGAACCTGATGGCTTAATGGTTGTTCATTCTTCACAAGTAATTATGTCTTTCACGGATGGCGATTTAACGGATATGAATGCCGAAGAAGATGTTAAAGCGACCTATTCTGAAGAAAAAGTTGGGGTAGAATTATATCAGTTGAATGGATTTACCTGGAAACCTGAATTACGTCCTGAAAAACCAATTTTCCCGGTTTCACAAAAAATGAAACCAGAAATTACTCCTTTTTCAAAGTATCCAAAGCATCATCCTGAATATAAAAAACCAATTAAAAAATGAATTGTGAGATTATCGAAAAAATCCCTCTTTTTAGTCAGTCTGATGCGGTTGTAAAAGAAATTCAGCCAAAGGGGGAGTTTTTGGTTCTGTGATATTAATTTTGTTTCGAGGCAATTTCACAAATCCAAATCCAAATTCAAATAGAAGTCATATCTTGAATTTGCTGCAATTTTCTCGTTGCACGTTCTTTCAAATTGCTATAATGATCTTCTTTAAAATCTCCTACTGTATATCTGTAATGCAACCATATTAAATACGTTGCAATTACATCTTCCAAACAATAATGTTCAATTTCTTTCAATTGACCATTCTCAAACATTTCAGAAACTTGATTTCCCTCACCCGTCTGTTTAAATGGAACGCCAATTAACAGTCCTAAATGTTTAAGTTTTGGATAACTTGAAGCTCCAAAATTTGAGAATTCATCCACTAAATCAACATTATCTTTACTATAACGATAGCGAATATCTTGATTATTTAATCGCGCTGGCAGTTGAAGTCCGTGTTTCATACTTCTGTATAGCATCAGCGGAATATCAAACCCTTTTCCATTATGGTGTATTAATCTAAAATCTTTATATGAACTTAAACAATCGATAAGTAGTGCTAAACCCTCTTTTTCATTACCTCCACTCCATTTATGTTCGCTTTTTGGACTTCCCATATCGTCAATCCAAATGCCAACCCAACTCACCATTTGATGGTACATAGGTGGTAAAAAGCCTGATTTATTTCGTGCTAACTCCTCAGAAGCTAGTTCCAATAATTCAGTGTTGTTTTCTGTTGGTCTAGAGACAGATTTTGAGATAAATTCGTAGTCTGGAATAGTTTCGATATCAAATACAAAGTACATAGTAATCTTTTGGTTTTCTAAATTTGATTTAAAGTATCAATACTTAAACTTAATTGTTGAACAATTTTTCAAAACTAAAGTGTAAACTCCCCAACTAAAGGTATCATTAATTGCTGATTTACTAAATGCATCGTTTTATAAACACCAAATAAGTACATTAATTTAGTAACAGAAGCTTCAACAGTCATATCTCTTGCAGAAATTGCTCCAGCTTCAAATGCCATTTTCCCATTTTCATATTTTGTTAAATCCACCTCATCATATACAGCTTGTGACACTACTAATACCGTAATTTCTCGCTCTCTACAATAATTGAGCACTGGTAAAATGGAAGTATTGCCTGTTACAGGCATATTTCCTGACCCAAATGCTTCTATAATAATTCCTTTAGGTGTTTGTGCTTTTAGCATTGCCATAATTGCATCGGTTTTTAATCCTGGAAATAAATGGATCAAGCTGATATTTTCCTCAAATGAAGCTTTAGCATAAAACGGTGCTTTTGCCCTTTCTTTGGTGAAAGAGGTCTCAATATGTAATCCTATTTCAGCTAGTGGAGCATAATTGGGGGAACGAAATGCATCAAAATCTCCAATACTCATCTTTGTTGAACGATTTCCTCTAAAAACTTTGTCATTAAAACAAATGGCAACTTCATTAAGAGGTAACGTTGCAACTTCAATCGCATTAATTACATTTCTTCTTGCATCGCTTCGTAAATTCACCAATGGAACCTGACTTCCTGTAAGAATGACTGGTTTATCCAAATTTTTAAGAGAAAATGATAAAGCTGAAGCAGTATAAGCCATTGTATCTGTTCCATGAAGAATTACAAATCCATCATACTTTTTATACTGTTCTTCAATCGTTTTACTCAGAATAGTCCAATGTTTAGGTCCAATATTCGAACTATCTTCATGAAATAAGGTAATTGTATCAATTTCAGCAAGCTCACCAAGTTCAGGTAATTGTTTTTTAACAAGTGTTTCACTATTTCCAGGATTCACATAGGCGGTTCCACTTGCCTCAAATTGCATGGAAATCGTTCCGCCTGTAAGTATCATGAGTATTTTTTTCATATTTTAAGATTCGGACTTATTTATGTTTGGACTTCCAAGCTAATTATCATTTTTATATATTTTAATTGTGCATATTATAGCTTTTTAAGAACTATTCCAGATTTTGGTGCTAATTCAATTTCTTCTGTATTGGATAGTTCTTCGCTTTTTTTGATGAGCAAGTTTTGATATTTACCTGGATAATTTTGAATCGTAACTCTTTGTTTTTGATCTGAATTGTTAATCAAAACTACTATTTCTTCACTGTTATGACTTCGTTTAAAGCCAAATATATTTCTTGAATCGTCTGTTATTATCGTTTTATAATCACCAATTTGAAGTTCTTCATTATTATTTCGAATGGATATCATTTGTTTATAAAAGTTCAATAAATCGTGATTGACTTCTACTTTATCATTAAATCCTTTTGTCTGATTCGGTAATGTGTTTTCATTTTCATACGTTAAATCATTCCAAACCATTGGCTTTCTGCAATCAGGATCGTTTCCTCCCCACATTCCTACTTCATCACCATAATATATCATTGGTGCACCGATATAGGTGAATTGAAACAAGACAAATAGTTTTTGAAGTTGAATTTCATAGACATTTGGTTTGCGACTTGAGTATTTAGGATTATCAATCGGCTTAGATTTTCCAAAATATTCGCCCCAATTTTTATAACGTTCTATTCCTCGATTTACAACATGACTTGCTATTCTATTTGCGTCATGACTCCCAAATAAATTCATAGTAGCATAAGCAACTCCAAAGGGATATAACTCTCGCAGGTAACTTAGAGTATCAGCAAATTGACTTGGTCTTGTAGAAAACTCAGGCGAATCGAAAAAAAACGCTGCCGAAGAAAACGCAAAATTATAATTCATTTCTGCATCAAATTCATCCCCTTTAAAATAAGGAATCACTTTTTCTGGCTTGTCAATTATCTCTGCTGTTAAATAGGCTTCAGGATTAATTTCTTTAACCCATTTTCTCCAATCTTTCCAAAATGAATGCGCAATACAAAACGCTACATCTAAACGCCAACCATCAATTCCATGCTCAATTCCTTCATTTTTTGGATTCATCCAACGTTGAGTTGCTGCAAAAATATAGCTTTTTGGTCCTTCCATAATTCCATTTTCATCTTCGCGAAGTTCTGGTAAACTCTTTACACCAAACCAACCTTCATAATCAAAAGTTGAACCAGTTTTTGGATTATTCCACGACTTAATGATAAACCAATCTCTATATTCAGACTCTTCTTGCTTTTTTTGCACATCTTTAAATGCAAAAGAGTTGATTCCCATGTGATTAAAAACTCCATCAAAAATAATTCGAATTCCTTTTGAATGAGCTTTTTTGATGAGTTCAAGTGCTAATAAATCAGCTTTTGTCCAAACCCAAGTCTTAGGATTTAATGGAATTTCCGTTAACATAAGTTTTCTATCTCCTATCGGATCAGGACCGAAATTTGGATCTACATGGTGATAACTATTTCCATCATACTTATGAAGTGATGGAGAATCGAAAATAGGATTTAGATAAATCGCATTAATTCCCAAGTCTGAAATGTAATCTAATTTGTCGATAATCCCCTTTAAATCACCGCCATATCTTCGACGTAAAATGTGTTTCCAAAGTTCAGGCTCACCGTTAGCTTTTTCGTATTCCTGAAGTTTATACCAATCAGAAGTCCATGGATGAATCTGCCATTGTTTTGGTAATTCTTGAGGATCTGCGCCAATAATATCTACTAGTTTGGGGTCATTAGAACTATCCCCATTCCGGAAACGTTCAGGAAAAATTTGATACCAAATTGCTCTTTTAGCCCATTGTGGCACAAATTCTTCTTTGTTACAATTAATTATTTTTGATTCATTTTTCATAGTTGAACACATCAGATTTTGAAAAACTATAAATAGTATCAACACAAATATTGTTTTTATTTTTACTCCTAGATTAAAAAAGTGTCAGCCGATAATATAAGAGTTAAATAATTATAATGGTTTGGTTAGTGTCTATTCCAATAAATAATTCGCAATTTTCTGATTTTATCCAAAAATTTCGATTAGAAGTACTAAATATTTTCGACATAATACTTTATAAAGTTGGCTTAAAATTTAAGAATTGAACAAAAAAAATAAACCTGCACGGTTCGTAGCTTTTCATGCAGAATCTCGAATAACAAGTTTAGGTTTTATAAAAATATTACGAATGTCTGTAAATCGTTTTTTTTGGACTAATTCTAGGAGTAAAGAAAATGCAGTTTCACCAATAACAAGTCGTGGAGATTCAACAGTTGTTAAAGGGACACGAGCTTCTGCACATCTTTCAATATTATCGAAGCCAACTACAGCAATATCCTCTGGAATTCTCATTCCTCTTTCTAACACAGCTTTCTGAAATCCCATAGCAAGTAAATCATTAAACATAAACACGCCTTGAATTCCTAATTCTTTAAATGAAAATGTTTTACCAATTTTGTAACCTTCTTCAAAAGCGGAATTTTCGGTAGTAAAAGATAATCTGAATGTTAAACAGTTTTTACGCACATCTATACCATAATCTTTTAAACCCTCATGAAAACCTTTTAAACGCATATCATCTGATCTAAACCCATTTTCGCCAACAAAAACAGCGAAGTTTTTTATTTTTCTCTTAATTAAATGTTCGGCCACTAATCGTCCGCCTATGTAATTATCGACATCAACTATTGGGAATCTAGAATCATACACATCATGAATCAATACTGTTGGAATTTTTTCGTCAATTAAACGATCGTATGTAGTAATTCCATATAAGGATTTACGACGAGTAGTGATTAATAAACCTTCCGTGTTATTCTCTAGCATCAATTGAAGAAGAGCATCTTCTTGTTGATGAATATCGCGCGACACCGTTAAAAGCAGTTTTTTATTGTATCTATCAGCTTCATCAGCTAAGCCTCGGTAAATCGCAGAAAAATAAGGTCCCTCTATGTCGCGAATTAGCAAACCGATTTGCCCGTCATTCATCATTGATGGAATATCTACGGCTTCCACAAAATCTGGATTTGCATACGTTCCTTTGCCAACTCTACTAGAAATTACGTTTTCATCATTTAGCAATTGCATTGCTTTTTTGATGGTACTCATACTCACATTATACTCTTGAGATAAAAGAACATAATTAGGAATACGTCCATCTTCTCCAAAATCTTTGTTTTTGATTCGCTTTTTTAGGTGATTTGCAACTTGAAGATATAAGTGTTCCGATGTATCGGTATAATCGACCATTCTTTTTTCCTATACTAATTAAAATGCGCTGAAAGCACCAATTATATTATTATTATTGAGAATTTCATGTTCACAAAACGCCTTATCTTCTTTTATTTGATTATTTTATGTATTTAAATGGGTTTCCAAAGTTGTACTTATATTTTGTTATCTGCTTTAAGATTAGTACGAAAACAAGGCGATAAAAATACCATTTTTCCAAAATCATATCTCAACCTAATAATAACTTATATTGATATTTTCTAGAATAACCTATGTCTCTAGTCGTATTCAACTCTTTTAAGCTCGTTATGAGTATTGAATAATCTGATGCTATTTTATTAATAAATGGCAAATTATCTATATAATCTGATTTATAAGCTACATTTACTTTGTCACATGATCCAACATTAAGCGCCCTTATAGCAAGTTCTTGTATGCCAAAATATTCATTCCCATTATCCAATTTGATGGTAACCCTTGCTAAAAAATCACTTGAGTAAGTTTCTTTGCCCCGAATTTCAACAACATTTGGGGGGTCTTGACTTAATAAGCTCCACAAAATACACTTCCTATCGCTTAAGTCAGCAGTTACTGAAACAGATATTACATTAAAATCGATGACATAACATTTATTGGTAGTTTGTGATTGCTCAAAAACTCCCGAAATCAGCAATCCGATTAATAACAATATTAATAATCGTTTATTCATTGTCTTATCTTTTTATGTGTATTCAGCATTGTGCCAAAACTAACGATTAGGCGCATTATGTACATTTTGCATGTACATGATAGACACAATTGGGAACATAATCAATAGATGAATTAGTCATTTGCTCTTTATACCGTTATTAAATAATTAAACCATCTTTATTATGGTATTTTAAATAGTCTTTTCACTCATTTAGGACTATTTGATACTACTTTTTACAACATTATGTACTTTATGTATATTAGTCTTGATTTAAATAACGGACTTATGGTAAACTCAAGTACTCAATCAAGACTGTCGATTTTCTTGTGTAATCCTTTCTAATTCTGGGGATTAGCAAAATATTTTGCTAAAAACTTCTTTTCACAGTAAGCTCACCCTTTATTTCAAAAAAAAAATCAACATGCTAAATTATTGAAATTCACTATCTTAAAGTTATCCAATTTTTTTACTCATTACTAAATTCTGCAAACGAAACTGTTGCATATTTGCCAGTTCCAACATATTGAATTAATTTCGAAAATAGAGCAACATTCAAATATCCCGGTTGAAAAGCGATTAAATCTCCTTCATCATTTAAAAATGATAAAGTTGGAGTACCCGAAACGTCTAAAATAGTCGCCAAAGCAGAAGAATTCATAACCTCCCCCTTGTAAATAAAATCAACAGGATTTTCCAAATCAATTTCTACTGGAATAAAATATTTCTGAATTAAACGTTTCATTTCTGTATCAGAGTAAATTTGTTCTTTCATTTTTCGGCAATATGGACAGCCTTTGGCATGAAAGGCAACCAATACCAATTTATTTTGCACTTTAGCTTTCGCTAATGCACTATCAAGTTTCTCCCATTTTATCTCATTCGAAACAGAACTAAATGCTCGAATCTGAGCATCAGCTGATTGTGATAATACGACTAGAAAAACCACCAGAAAAACACCATTCACTCTTGTTAAATTCATAATTTGTAAACGAAACAGAAACACTTTTATTGAATACTATTAAATTATAAGAAATCATTTAGATTTTCTGAACTTCATTTTTTTACATTTCAGCAGTATTCAAGCCTTTTTCATAGGCAATAAGAAAGTTTCTTTCTGTTAAAATACCAATTACAATGGTCGTAGATCCATGTGCTAAAACAGGTATTTCTGGGTGATTAGACTCTTTAAAAATGTGAAAAGCTTTTGTTATTGAGTCATTTAAATGGAGAATATATAATTTGGACATGATATCCGCAGCCACAATTAATTGTGAATCAGCTTCATTCATGAGGTTTCTTAAATCTGACAAACTAATTAAGCCAACTAAAACTCCATCTTTGTTCTCAACAGGTAAAACGAGTAATTCAGACTCTGTAAATGCTTTTAATATTTTTGATACATCGTCATTTAAATGTAGCATAGGCATGTGCTTTACTGGCTTAAATGCGGAACGAACTTTTAATCGATCCATTGCTTCAACCAAAAATTCTCCTCTGAAAGATGGAGAATCTAACTTAGTATCTAACTGCACGGCATATAAACTCCATTTTTGCGACCCGATAAATGCTATTGATGACGCAAAAATTAAAGGAACAATGAGCCCATAACTTCCACTCATTTCTGTAATCATAATAGTTGCAGCAATAGGCACTTTTTCAACTGATGTAAAAAATGCTGCCATTCCTACTAAAATAAATCCTTTAGGATCGGTAATCGTTCCTGGAAAATAATGATCCATAGCTAAACCAAAAGCCCCCCCAAATAGTCCTCCAATTACCATTGTTGGGGCAAATATCCCTCCTGAAGCACCCGATTTAACAGTTAAACCAGTTGTTAAAATTTTTACAGATGCTAATAAGACCATGAACCAAATAGGTAAGTTACCATTCAGACCCTCTTGTAAATAACCATAACTCGATTCTAAAATAGCAGGAAACTTTAATGCTATTAAACCAACCAATAAGCCTCCTATTAATGGCTTCCAATTTTGATGAATAAGCATTTTATCAAAAAAGTTTAACTTAATTGAATTCAATGACTTAACATAAAATATCCCAATAACAGTTAAAAGAATACTTAATAAAATATATAATGGAAGTTCCGATGGATCTTCAAAGCGAACAGCACTAAATTCGAAAATTGTTTTCCATCCAGAAATAGAAGAAAAAACTGAATAAGCAATAATGGATGAAATAATTGAAGGCATTAACCCTTCTGTTTCCATATCTCTTTTATACAATACTTCTGCTGAATAAATCGCGGAACCTATTGGACATTGGAAAATCGCCCCAATTCCTGCACTCATCCCTGCTAATAACATGACTTTACGCTCTTTTTCACTCAACCCAATGAAACTTGCCATTACCGAAGCAAAACCACCACAAACTTGCGACATGGGTCCCTCTCGACCAGCACTGCCTCCTGTTCCAACAGTTAAAATTGATGCTATAAATTTAACGATAGGCACGTGCCAAGGAACTTTGCCTTTTTGATAATGAAAAGCACGAATAGTGGCATCGGTTCCTCCGCCTTTAGCTTCAGGTGCAGCATAAGTGGTTAACACTCCTGCAAGTCCTGCACCTAGTGCAGGTAGTAATACTATTAACCATGGCACACTAACCGTAAATGCTTGTTCTAATGAAAAAGTGTACGTTTTATCTGTAGATTCACCAGCAGGAATCGGTAAATGATATCCCGCTAAATCGGTAAGCAAAAAATGTGAAATAGTATCTAATGTAAATGCAAATAGTAATGCAGTTAAGCCCGCAATAACACCAACTGATAAACTCAGAAATAGCCATTTACCTGTTAGTACAACATCTACTTGCGAACCAAAACGGGCAAGTTTTTTATTAAAATATGATACTCTGAATAGTCCCAAAATACCTTAATTTAATGCGTCAGAAAGTTTTCTTTTTAAAATATCGGATAATTCGTCTCGATAAAATTTCCCCTTTGCAGAACTATCCATGCTATCTATGCGATTTATAATATTTTCGATTTGTCTTTGTAATCGCTTTTTTTCGTGTTCTGTAGCATTCGTAAAATAATCTTTCAACAAGCCAGGAAATTTATTAAAACTACGAGTAAACATTTGATGTGCATCTTTGTCGCGTCCTACTAACATTCCATAACATAAGCCAAGATTAAATTGAGTTACATAATTAATTCCAGCAGTTTTTTGAGATTTCAAAAAGTCGGTCAAAGCTTCTTCATATTTCTCTGAAAATAATAATATTAACGCTCTCTGCGCCAAATAATTAGCATCCTCAGATACTAACGCTAATGCTTTATTGATGAACTCTAAAGATTTTTCTTTATTACCATTTTGTTCGTAAGAAGATGAAAGTTCTGAGTAAACTTCATCTTCATGTCCTTCTTCAATTTGTGCAGTTTCCAGTAATGCGATTGCATCGTTTGCTTTATTCAATCTTCTTAGTGTTTTTGCTTTAGCTAGAATAGCTTGGAAATAACTTGGATCTAATTCTAAAGCTTTGTCGAACCTTAGTAAGGCTTGCTCTAAATTACCTAATTCTAAATGACAAATACCTAAGTTATTATGTGCAGCTTCAAAATCAGGATTTAATTCAATCGCTGACTCATAAAATGGAATTGCTTTTTGATAGCGTTGATCTTGTTCATTTAAATAACCTATAATGAAATTTTCTTCTGAACTTAGCTCATCATCAGGTTTTCTTAAAATTTGCTTAACTAATACACTTAGTTGTTTTTGTTCTGAATCTCTAAGTCCTTTTCTAAGTAGTATTTTCGGGAGAATTGATTGAATGATATCCATTTAAAAAAAATAATGTGCAGATTAAATAATTTGACTCAAAGATACAGAGTTTATTGATTCTCAAAAGAGTTAAAAAGTCGCATTCTGGTTTACCTAATTCAATTTGAAGAAATAATAACATTTATCTTGCTTGAAAAACGTAATTTAGGATTCAGAACTGCAACTAATCAATTAGAGATATTTGTTCAAGTTTACAAGATTGAGTCCACTTCTAAAAGTCGATTCTTTCAATTTTCACCCTTCCAAATCCTACGAATTCGACGAATAATTTGCTAAAAACTACTTTTCGGAGTACACACTCAAGATTCAATTGTTAGTGATGCAATCCGGTTTATATTTAATTGAAATTTTTCACTTATTTTTTTTTGAATTTCTTTTTTCAAAGAATTCAAAAAAAAGTTCTAACTAAATGCTTCAGTAATATGAAATTGATTTCAAATCAGTTTTCACTTCCATTTTTTTTTCGAACACTGCTACTAATTCCACTTTTTCTTTTCGCTCAAATACACTCTGTCGTTTTTGGCCAAATCCTGAATGTGGAAAAATTTCAATTGATAAAAACGGATTCCATTTCTTTGTTTAATGAAATTGGGTTTAATGCCACTATTACTAAAAATCAAACAAACTTGTATGATCTGAATACGAAAACCTTTCACATCCTTAATAAAGCAGTCTTCAAATTTATGATGATTAACAATTTGCGCATGGTAATTTTGGAAAACGAAAATGTAATTAGTAAAGGATATGTACATTTTCGAGTATCTTATAAGTCATCAAAACGACTTCAAACTGAGCTTTTTTTTCAGGAGCAATACGATGCTATTCGCAATTTAAATCGAAGAGACGTTCAAGGAGCTGATTTGAGGATAAATCTTTTTGATGGTAATAACTCTTCAATTGCTCTTGCTATTGGAATAATGCACGAATTTGAATGGTGGAAGACTACTACAATTTCGGAAGAAACAAGATTTATTAAATCCACAAATAGCTTATTAGTCTCATTAAAGCTAACAGATAACTTTACTATAAATTCAACTGCATATTATCAGTTTGCACCAACTAGAGTAAAAACACCTCGCATTATTGCTGATAGTAGATTAAATTGGAAAATTACAGATACATTTAAAATTGGATTGGGTAATAGTTTCTTGTATGATGCAGCTCCAATTATACCAATAGATAAATTAATTAGTGAAACTTCAATCGAATTAATTCTTACTTTTTAAAAAAATAGGTGTCGTAACAACATGAAATAGCTTAAGTTTTTTAAAAAACTATTTCAATTTCCGAAGCAAACTTTTACAATCAGATAAATAAGAATCATCATCTTCAGTTATAGCTGGTATTCTAATTGCCGTTTCTAACACATCAATTGCCCTTGGTATATTTTTCGTTTTAATAAGTGCAACTGCTAAATCTAATCGATACAATAAATAATTCCCATCAAACATTACTGCTTTTTCGTAACATTCTACAGCTTTTTCTGTCGAAACACCTTTTGGAAGACCTCCAAATAGTAATGTTGCCGCTGCTCTCTCTGCAACATTTAAATTGGATAATCGGTAGTTTAATTTCCCTAATAAGTGCCAAGATGGTGCATGTTTAGGATCGATTTCCAAAGCTTTTTCACAATGATTCTTAATAATTTGAGAATTTTGAACTCGCTTTTTAGCACCTGAAATATCACCCATTCGTCCTAGTGCTACTCCGTATGTGTAATTTGCCATACAGGAATTAGGATTAAGCATAACTGCTTTTTTAGTATAATCGATAGCTTTTTTAAAATAGATTTCTTTTTCTTCTTTATTGGCTGTACGATTTCCAATTTTAGTTTGAAGCAATCCTGCTTCCGTTAATGCCTCTATATTGCTAGGATCCATTTCTAGCACCTTTTCATATAAATCCAGAGCTCGTTTGTACTCTGTTTTTTTGAATTGAGAAGCCTCAGATAATAATGCCTGTTGAGCTGAAACCACTGGAACGATTAAAATTAAACACAGCCAAATAAGATATATACGCATAGTTTTATTTATAAATTAGACCCAAGTTGAATGACAAATACTAATGTAATTGATATATTTTATTTATGAAAGCGTTTTCTAAAAAAACTATTATTAATATTGTTTTAATATTGACTCTTACTTTTATTATATGTTCTAAAACATTAGCTCTTCAACATACGGATAAAACTTATTTAGAAATAATTGAAACACTGAGTAACGATTCTTTATTTGGTCGATCAATTTACAATAAGGGTAAAAATAAGGCACTAGACTTTTTAAAGTCTTATCTGAAAAATCATTCCTCAAGATCAATACAATTTAATGAATTTAGTTTTGATACTACTTTCAATCAAATTGGTTCTGTTTCTTTACATATAAACAATAAGTTAGCTTTACTTGAAGACCAATTTTTACCATCAGGAAGTTCCCCCAGTTGTTCAAAATCAACTATTATTCATGCTTATACAGATAATCATCTAAATAAGAGTAAATTGTCAAACTTGAGTGATATAAAAATTAAGGGTGAATTTGTACTTATAAAAAAGAGTGCGTCTAACACAGACAAAAATAGCGTAGCCCTTAATGAAAAAATATCAATTCTTAGATACTTAGGTGCAAAAGCTATTTTCATTGAAACTGATGCCCTTTTATTCAGTCCCTCTGTTAACCAAGATCTTTTACCGATAATTTGGGTTATACCAAATCTCATAGCTGATAGTGATTCAATTTATCTGGAACTTGAATCTAAGCTTGAACGGTACACCGTAACCAATCTTTTGGCAACCCCTCTTCAAATTTCTTTTGAACCAGCACTCACTTTAATGGCACATTATGATCATTTAGGCACAATAAACAACTCCTTAATTTATAACGGAGCTAACGATAATGCTTCAGGAGTTTCAATTGCTATAAATTTGTTTCTACGTTCTATTTCACGAACCAATCAAATTCAGCTAATTTTAACTGATGCTGAAGAAATCGGGCTTTGGGGTTCTCGTACTCTTCAAGAATCTGGAGAATTTCACCCTATTTCATTTCTAATTAATCTAGATATGATGGGATCTCAGACAAAAGGTCTTGCTACCGTTGGCTTTATTGAAGATAACCCAATGAAAGAGAAGCTTAAATTTATTGCTGATTCTTTATCAATTCCCATAAAATTTAGAGCAAACACCCCTAACTCTGACCAGTATTTTTTCTTAGCAAATGGAATAAAAGGATTTTATGTTTACTCAAATGAAGGTTCTCAACCTTATCATAATAGTAGAGATGATTTCACAACAATAGATTATAAGTTCCTAATTAAGTCTGAGCAATTTTTAAATCATTTTTTACTATATTTAGGGTTCTAATAAATTTTTTACTTAAATAACGCTTTCAAAAATTTTTAGAAACATTTTTCAGCTAAACTTGTTTATCAGCTTACAAACTGATTATCCAATGTTCACATTTATGCAAGATATTTCATTATTCATGACATCTCAAAAGTTTATTGACAATTTATCATCTGTTTCTATTCAAGATAGGACTAAAATTGGTAATGCTAAGGTCAAGGGTAAAGCAATTATTAATACATTGACCTACATTAAAACTAACTTCCAAACCAGTGGGTATGAAACTTTCATTTCAAAATTAGAGATTCCAACTCAAATATTGCTCAGAAAAAAACTCAATGAAAATGAATGGTATCAATTAGCGATTTTAATTGAGCTAAATATTCATATTGTAAATATTTTCTTTAAAGGTGATATAAGTAAATTACAACACTTAGGAATTTATGGTGGTGAACATTTGTTGACGGCTTTCAACGCCATTAAATTAAAATTTTCAGACATTAAAGCTACAGCTGACTTTATAAAACAGGAATTTGAGAACTATTATATTCCTGCTAGAGTGACAATTAAAGTTTGCGAGAATAAACATATTACATTTGAATTAAACGAACTATTTGACCCAACTCATACAATAATTGAACGTTTAATAGGAATCTTAAAAGCTATACTAGGCAAAAGAGGCTTCAAACACATTGAGATAAATTCACAAATTCTACAGGAGCCTGAAGATTCTTACGTAATTCAAGCTATTTGGGCTGATTGATTGAAATGCGGATTAAACAATCCACATTTTTATTGAAAATAATTAGCAAATTCACTTCCTTTTTTCATACTATTCCGATAGATTGAATTATGACAGAGGCACTGAGAAAATTTTTCCAATATCTTGAGTTTGAGCGCAATTATTCAGCTAATACAATGGAAGCTTACAAAAGTGATTTGGAACAATTTTATAAATTTATTCAAGTTATATTAAATTCTAATAATTCCATTGATCTCGATTCTATTGAAAAAACTCATATTCGTCTTTGGCTTTCAAGTTTAAATCGGCAAAATGTTAAGAAATCTACCCTTAGCCGTAAAATTGCCTCTCTAAAAAGTTTTTTTTCCTATTGCTTAAAAAGAGGAATTACTACAGTTAATCCCACAAAAGGAATTTCCTCACCCAAAAAGGATAAGCGTTTACCTAAAAGTCTTTCTCAAAAAGAAACAGAACATCTTTTTGAATTACAAGATGAGTCATGCCCTTGGGGAATTCAAACCAAGGCACTTTTAGAGTTATTTTATTCTTGTGGAATTCGTTTATCAGAGTTAGTAAACCTTTCAATTTCTGACATAAATTTCGCGCAAAAACAAATAAAAGTTCTTGGTAAAGGTGACAAAGAACGAGTAATTCCTTTTGGTATTCATGCTTTAAATGCAATTCAACTGCATTTACAAAATCGAGGGCAAATTTCTGAATCCATTACAACAAAAGCACTCTTTATAACTAAAAAAGGGAATCGCATCTACCCAAGATTAGTACAAATCTTGGTTAAAGCTCAATTATCTAAAGTTTCTGAAATTACTCAGAAAAGTCCACATGTATTACGCCACACTTTTGCAACTCACCTATTAGATAACGGCGCTGAAATAATCGCTATCAAAAAATTATTAGGTCACGCTAACCTTGCAGCTACACAAGTTTACACACATGCAAGTGTTGAAAGACTAAAACAAGTATATAAAACGGCTCATCCTCGAGCTTCCATTAAACAAAAACCCTAAGAATGAAGGAGCTTTTATGAAAGTCCTATTCACTGCACGCCATTTTACAGCGTCTAAACGTTTGCAAGATTATGCTGAAGAATCTGTTGCGAAACTAGAAAAATATTTTGATGCCATACATGAATGTAACGTTGTCGCATCCCCTCACGAAAGTCCTGAAACTCCACAACAAATAGAAATTAGTTTAAAAATACCAGGGACTACATTAATCGTTAAAGAAGCCTCAGATTCTTACGAAACAGCAATTTTAAAATCAGTTGACAATTTAAAACGACAACTCATTAAATACAAAGAAAAACAGCTACATTAATTAATAACAAAGAAATAAACGAAAGATATTTCCATGCCGATAGGTGAAATTAAGCCCTTACCGCCTACAGAAAAGTTTTTGGTATCCGAACTGATTGAACAGCTAAAACAAAAGGTTCAGGTACAGTTAACACCCCAAGCAGCGGAAAAAGCATGTGAGTTAAAATTTATTTCGGAGGCTGAATTACACCGGCCAGGGTTAGTCTTGGCCGGTTATACCGATTTGTTTACTTCGCAAAGAATTCAAATTATAGGGAATACAGAAACTCAATTTTTAGAACATCTTGAAGTTCAAGAACAACTAAAAGCTTTTGAAACCTTATTAAAGTTCAATGTTCCTATTATTTTTTTAACATCTGGAAATAATTTACCATCTTATTTAACAGATTTAGCGGAAGCTTATAACACACCTATTTATTTAACTCAAACTGAGACAACACGTTTTATGTTCATTCTCAGAGATTATTTAGACGATCAGTTTGCTAGCCAAACTGTAGCTCATGGTTCTATGGTTGATGTGTATGGTATTGGAATTTTAATTACAGGAAAATCTGGAATTGGGAAAAGTGAAGTTGCCTTAGACCTTATTGAAAGAGGTCACCGCCTTGTAGCTGATGACGTAGTTATGCTTACAAAAAAAAGTAATGTACTTATGGCAAGTGCCTCAGAGATGAATGGGCATTTTATGGAAATACGTGGCTTAGGTATTATTGATATTATGTCTATGTTTGGTATTCGTGCGGTTAGATATCAAAAGAGATTAGAAGTTTTGGTAGAACTCTATTTGTGGGATGAAAATTCAGGTGAATTAGAACGAACAGGTCTTGATGAACAATCAGTAGCCATTTTAGATATTGACATTCCATACATTCGTTTACCAATAACCCCAGGAAAAAATATTACCGTAATAGCTGAAGTCATTGCAATGAATTATTTACTTAAATATTATGGTTATGATGCCGCAAAAACGTTTCAAGAAAAAATACAAATCAAAATTAAACAAAAAACGGAGCGACGAGGGAAAATAAGACGAGCTGTTGACTATTTTGAAGGTGATTTCGAGTAAATTCATTCAATTTTTTGATTAATTGTGAGAATTTTTTAATTTAACAAATTATTAAAGTAATCATCCTACATGCCCCAACAGTACTTTTATTACGATGAAGACTCATGCACCTTTAATCCTGTAGAGTACAGATCGTTTGAAAAAATTATTTACACAGCATCTTTACTAATTCTTTGTGGTTTAGTCTTGTCTGGAATTGGAATAACGGCACTTTCCCATTTTGCAGGAACACCTTCTGAGATTGCACTTAAAGCAGAAAACAAGGAATTATTAGATCAATTAACTATCACAAAATCAAAAATAGTACTTTTTGATAAGCAATTAGCTGCATTAGCAAAAAATGATAATGAAATTTATAGAACAGTTTTAGGCACAGAACCAATTACTTATGACGAACGCTTAGCTGGAACTGGTGGAGCAGATGTATTCTCAAATTTTGACATCTTTAAAGATGAGTCAGCTACTTTATTAAAATGGACTGCATCTAATTTAGAAAGCATGGAACGTAAAATTGCTATTCAGCAATTAAGTTTTGAAGAAATTAAAAATTTGTATAATAAGAATAAACTAAAATTAGCTCACATTCCCGCTATCAGACCTATTAAAGGAGTTATTATTTCTGGTTATGGTTTACGTTTTCATCCCGTTTATCGATTTAAAAGACCACATGTAGGTTTAGACTTTAGAGCCAAAGTTGGTGAGTCTGTTTATGCTACAGGTGATGGTGTAATTAAGTTTTCAGGTAAAAAAGGTACTTATGGTAATTTAATCAAGATAAATCATAGTTTTGGGTACGAAACACGATATGCACACTTATCTGCTTTTGCAAAAGGTATTCGACCAGGTAAAAAAATTAAGCGTGGAGATTTAATTGGTTATACTGGAAAATCTGGAGTTGTTGAGGGGCCACATTTACATTACGAAATTATACAACAAGGTAAAGCAATTGATCCTATTCAATATCTTTTTGCTGATTTATCACCTGAAGAATATAATCAGTTTAAAAAATTAGCTGAACAAAATCCAAGTTCAATGGATTGATTAAAAAAAGGATGCTTTACTTCCTTTTTTTGTTTGTTCACAATAAAAATCTAATTTACTAGATTTGATTTATAGTTACAGAATATCACATCCCTGCAATTGTCACTTCCCTTTCAATTCTCTATGTTCTGAGATACTTTTTTTTGCAAATCGTCATTTAAATTATCTATTATGAAGTTCTATTTAGTCCTATTGCTGTTTTTATCAACAGTTTCTATTTCATTGGCTCAACATTCAATCAATAAAGACTATTATGACATAAGTCAAACGCTTATTGCTGAATCTTTAAAAGATTCAAGTGTTTTTGAACGACTTACAGAACTCGTTGATCGTTTCCCTGCAAGAATAAGTGGTAGTGAAAATCTTGAAAAAGCAATAGATTGGATTGTAGTAGAAATGAAAAAAGATGGCTTTGATGCTGTTTATACTCAACCTGTTCTAGTTCCAAAATGGGTTCGTGGAAATGAGTATTGTGAAATAACTAGTCCTGTTTCAAAAAAAATTCCAATGCTTGGTTTAGGCGGTTCTGTAGCAACTCCAAAAAAAGGAATCTCAGCGGATGTAATTGTCTTCAAAACTATAACTGAATTAAAAGAAAATATCGGACTAGTTAAAGGCAAAATTGTTTTAATTAACCAAGAATTTGAATCCTATGGTAAAACGGTTTCGATTCGTTCTCAAAGTGCTATTGAAGCCGCAAAAGGTGGTGCCAAAGCTGCGCTAATTCGCTCTGTGGCTAGCTTTTCGATGCAAACACCACATACAGGTACAATGCGATACGACGATACTGTAGAGAAAATTCCGACCGCTGCCATTTCAACTGAAGATGCAGCGTGGATAGATCGCACCATTCAGCGTGGTAGAAAAGTTACTCTTAAATTGTATATGGAAGCTCACTTTGAAAAAGAGTCATTATCTAGAAATATTGTAGCTGAACTTAAAGGAAGTGAAAAACCTGATGAAATAGTTGTAATGGGTGGGCATATTGATTCTTGGGATGTTGGTCAGGGTGCAATGGATGATGCAGGCGGTTGTGTTGTAAGTTGGGAAGCATTGAAACTTTTAAAAAAATTAAATATCAAGCCAAAAAGAACGATTCGTGCTGTATTTTGGACAAATGAAGAAAATGGCTTATGCGGCGCACAGGCTTATGGTGATTCTGCAAAAGTTGCGTCTGAGAATCATGTAGCTGCAATTGAAAGTGATGCAGGAGTTTTTCGAGCTAAAGGATTTGGATTCGGTGGTAAAGAAGTGAATTTACCCGTTTTAAAAGAATTAGCGAAACTCTTAGCTTCCATTCAAGCAGATGGAATGACAATGGGGGGTGGCGGAGCAGATATAGGTCCGCTAATGAGTGAAGGCGTTCCAGGATTTGGACTAAATGTTAATGGTGAAAAATATTTTTGGTATCATCATACAGAAGCTGATACAATTGATAAATTAGATCCTTACGAAGTTAATACTTGTGTTGCAGCAATGTCTGTATTAAGTTATGTTTTAGCTGAAATGCCTCATAATTTGATTAAATAAGCTGTTTTTGAAAGATTGAGTTTACTCTAACAAGTAGTACACAGCTAATAATTCAACTTTCGGACTTGATACTTTAGGTTGTTTTCCAATTTGGAGCAAACCAAATTTTTTCTTAACAATTACAACAAGATCAAATTTATAATAGGTAGTGTCAGGTTCACATTCTTACGTAATACCGAAATAGCACTTCGTGGTTCTTAGAATCGTATCAGATTATGGGATGATTGTTTTATTACTTAGATTGTATCTTAACCCAACTTTTGTATTCCAGAGGAGCTACGTTAAATTATAGAATTTCCCTGTTAAACGGCAGGTCAAAAACGAAGTCTGAAAGTTGAATAAGTTATCGGGGTTTAAACCACAATAAAAAATACAACTCGTGAAAATTGACTTTTGATTTGAACTTTGAGTACACTCCAAAAAGTCGATTCTTTCGGTTTTCACCCTTCCAAATCCTACGAATTCGACGAAATAGTTTGCTTAAAAACTACTTTTCGGAGTACACTCAACTTTAAACTTTGTAAAACTCGTTTTATTCGTTGTTTCTAACCAGCTTACAGAACGCCTTTTCTCATTAGTGTTAACTGAATATTAATGGATTAATCAATCATTTACATTGAGCCAAATACAACTAATTTCGATTTCTTATTTCGAACTAAGCTCAAATGAGAATCTCTACAAAAGCAATTTCATGAGTTACGTTAATTTCACCAGAACAACTTGAGTCCCATTTTCTGATTAATTTTCTTAACTCTATTGGTTTTAACAATCTATTTGTAACGTTATAACCCGCCCCAATATGCTTCAGACTATTGAAAAATTCAAACGCATTTAAGTAATTTTGTTTCATTTGTATCAATTCAACTCTAAAGCTTCGTACCCCACTTTCTAATTCATTTTGAAGTCTTTGGGGATCAGGTAATTCATTTGCTGTGTAGGGTACATTTGCTTCAAAAGCATATTTTTTCCATTCTGGAAAACTTCCATTTGTTGGGAAAGATAAATAAATTCGTCTCAAATTCGGAATCTGTACTTGGAAACTTTTTATGGCTTTTGCAGTATTAAAAAACCACTGAACAGTAAATGCAGATATTAATGTATCTGCTTGGGTTTCGAACCTATCCGGAATGTTTTCACCATCTAAAAGTTCATAATCAACTCTTCCAGTTGCTAAAGAAATTACGCGAAGAAAAGCTTTTGTCAGCATTTCATTGGAAATATCTGTTAAATGAAGTTTTGCATCAGGAAAATGATTTACAATTTCAATACTAAAAAGTCCTGTTCCACAGCCTATTTCTAGAAAGAAAGGATTATAATCATCATCTATACCTTCATGAACAAATTTAGCAAATAGAGAAGCTGAACGATTTTGAACAAAGGCGTACAAATCATACAAATCTGAATGTTTTGAAAATTCATCTGTAATAATCCATTTATCACCGGTTTTCATTTTAAATCTGTTTTAAGCCAAGTCCGAATTGAAAGAATAGTTTCCTGTTGATTGGTTACCCAAACGGCGTGAGAACCATTCACGATAGTTTTACTTCTTAACGACAATTTTGGGATATCCCAATTATCACGTTTTGTATTTCCTAATATACTATCATTTGCACTGTTTATAATAAGCCACTTTTTATCTTTTAACGAATCTTTTATAATAAAATCTTTTTCAGCCATTGAGTTTAAATCATGTAATAACAAACTATGATGAATAAAATCGGGTACTGGGAATGGTACAGGGTATGGGTTAAACACATTGGTATAAAATTGCTCTAATACAAGATGTGGATTTTCTAGAAACGAATTAATCATTATTTGCAAGACTCTTCTTATTTTTACACCTTCCAATTTTGCAGATGGTACAAATTTCCGAAACGTGTTTAAAGCAATAATACCATGACATGATTCCAACAAATGTTCAGGAATCCAATGAAGGCCAAAAGAATGAGCGACAATTAAATCAACTTTTGGCAAGTCATCAAACATCAATTGATCACCGAAATAGCCTCTATCAAAAACATAGGTTTTCCAATTTGGTCCAAGACTAACAGGACCCCAGAATTGAGATGATAATCCCCAACCATGAAAAAAAGCTATTGAAGGCATGTTTTTATAAAGTTTACAACTCGTTTAAGATCTTGTTTTTCTAATGATGCACTGAGACTAAAGCGTATTCTGGAAGTTCCAATAGGCACGGTTGGCGGTCTAATTGCAATTGCGGTGATTCTTGCTTGCTTTAAAATAGTAGAAACATCCATAGTTTCTTGCTCGCCACCAATTATCCAAGGCACAATACAACTTCTTGTTGAATGTGTCTCCAAATTTAAAGTCTTTCTTAATGAATTGGCATAACAAATTAGTTGTGATCGTTCTGTATCCATATTCTGCATTAATTCTAATGATTTTAAGCTTGCACCTGCTAAAAAAGGTGAAATTGCTGTTGAATAAATAAAGCCATTAGCTCTATTAATTAAAAAATCAATGACTTTTTTATTAGATGCAATAAATGCACCATTTGTGCCAAAAGCTTTTCCAAATGTTCCGATAAACACAGTTGGTTTTATTTTCTCTGAAAGACCTCTTCCCTTTTCTCCTGTAATGCCAATTGCATGTGCTTCATCAATGTACAGTTCACAATCGTATTTTTTTGCTAAATCTGAGAGTTCTATTAGTGGTGCTTCATCACCATCCATACTATAAATTGATTCTGCTATAATCCACTTAATTTTATTACTCGAAGAATTCAAGTACTTATCCTTTTTTAATAAATCTTCTAAATGATTTATATCATTATGCCTAAATCGTTTTACAACTGCTTCTGAATCTAATGCGCCAGTTATTAAACTATTATGAGCTAATTTATCAATAAAAAAAATGGTGTTATTACTACCAAGAGCTTTTAACACACTATGATTTAACTGAAAGCCAGAACTATAGCAAAGACAACGTTCGTAACGCAACCACTCTTGCAAAGCATATTCAAGTTCTTCAATTATTAAATGATTGCCCGTTACTAATCGGGATGATTGACCGCCAGACCCATAGAGTAAAGCTGCTTCAAAACCTGCTTTTGCTATTTCTATATTTTTTGATAAACCTAGATAATCGTTCGTTGAGACATTGATAAATTCCACATCATTATCTGATGTTTTAAGCACACGTAGAAGTTTCTTGAGAGCTAAACTATCCAATTCAGTAGAAATGAAATCTGTAAAAATATCAGTCACTTATCGTAGTTAGTTTTTTTACACTATAAAGTGAGTCGGTATCAAAAGTCAGAGCCATTGCTTCAAACTGACGAACAAAATTCCGCTTTGGAAATTTTGGAGCAAATTGGGCAAATTCAATTATATACAATCGATTTTGTTTTTCGTCATAAATCGTATAATTAACAAAAGGGCCACCCATTAAGTCTTCAATCATACGCCAGGTGCCATTTGTTTGAATGGTATATCTTCCATTCATTTCTTTTATTATGCTTTCAACAGGTCGTAAATATTCCGTTTGCACATACGATTGAGGTCTTTTGCCTCGAATATTTTCTTCTAACAGTTCATCTCTCTTTTGGTTCACCCAATCAGGTGTTAAAAAGTTTAAGTCTGTAAATCCATCTTGCCACCAAACCCAAATCCATCTGTCATTTTCAGGCATAAAGCGCCTAAATGAAACGAAGTCGTCTTTTTCAACATGTTTTACATAATCGTGTTGAATGCCTAATTTCCACCCATAATCAGTCCATAATGTATCTTCCATTTTGGTTTGACGACCTTTATCATAAATCTCATAAACCCATCTTTTTCGTTCTTTTTCATCCAAACTGTGAATAATTGACCCTTGATTTTCAGTTAAATATGCCGCTGTTTTTTCTTGATTTGAACCAGATAAAATCAAAATCCACTGATTAGAACACCATTTATCATCTAATCGGATTGCATTTAATTCATTGGATTTAATTTTTTGCTGAACAATAGCATCAGTAATTGATGTGATGAAATCTGCTACTATGTTTTTTTCATTTAATGAAGAAGCAAAAATTACATTTCTTGCTTGTTTTGCATAATCTAAATCCTTTTGAGATTTAATCGTAAAAAATCTTAAGTCATACCTATTTTCAATAGAAGGTATAGTCATAATATGCCCCCCGATACTCTCTTTGATCGCACTTGCAAGTATTCCTTCATGTTGAGTTGAGTCCATCACTACTAGAATTTCAAAAAATCGGCCCTTTGATGGTCTTTTATAATTTTCACAGGTCTGAATAAGAATTGTAATGAGAATAAATAGTAATAATTTAATTTTATGCATTAGATATGTTTCACTAATTTGACAAAAAAGCAACTACTAACTGATTGCTAAACTAAGTCTTAATGTAGGATTTTTTAAGAACTGATGAAATCTAAATCTGTTCTCAAATAAGTTCAAATCAATTTTTATCACTTATATTTGAAGAAATACTTAGTTTCTGATCGTCTATGTTCACGAATCTTTCCCTTTCCATTATTTCAAGTTTGGTTTTTTTATCTAGTATTTTAACAATTATACTAGGTTTGCTTGCTACAAGAAAAGGCAATAAGAATGGGGAGTTTATTTTCTCACTTTTAATGTTTGCGTGTTCACTCTATTGTATGGGCTATGCTTTTGAACTTGCTACAACAAATTTATTTTTAATGATAATCGCGCTAAAATTTCAATATTTGGGGGCTGTTTTCATATCCCCTTTAATGTTATTGTTCACTTTAAAGTACACTGGGAGATACTTATTCGTTACTAAATATTTTATATGGGGTTTAATGGCAACACCTATTCTCCTTCTAATTTTCATGGTAAGTAATGAATATCATCATTTTTTTTACATTTCTTTTGCAATTGATTCTACCGAATATTATTCAACCCTAAATTCGAATAAGGGACCTATTTACTGGATTCATCAGTTTTATTCTGTCTCTTTATCGGTTTCAAGTTTTGGCCTTCTTCTTTCCATTTTTTATGATATAAGTCCTAATTTTAAAAAGCAGGTGCTTTTTGTACTTCTTGGTTTATTTTTCCCACTTGCTACCTATATCATTTATTTATCGAATTTGATTCCAAATCACTTCGATCCAATTCCTTTAAGTTTTAGCTTTACAGGAATATTTATTTATATAGGACTATTTGGTTTTGAACTATTTAAAATAGTTCCAATCGCCTATAAAAGTCTTTTTGAAAATTTATCTGGTGCTGTACTAGTTACAGATTTAACGGGAAAACTATTAATTTCAACTAATTCTACAGCTCAGAAAATGTTAGGGATTCATTCGGATAAACAACAATATGAATTACATTCACATTTAGAAGATTGGCCTGAATTAATGAATTTAATACTGAATTCCAATTCAGCCTCCACCATTGAGTTTTCTAAAGGTGATAGTAATGAAAAAAATTGGTACTCTGCATCAAAATCAGATATTACTGATAGTTCAAAGAATATCTTGGGTAAACTCCTATTTATTCAAAACATAAATCATCAAAAAAAGCATGAGTTAGAACTTATTCAAGCTAGACATGAAGCCATTCTTGCCAACAAAGCCAAATCTGAATTTCTTGCCAATATGAGTCATGAGATTCGAACTCCCTTAAACGGGGTAATTGGTTTTACGGAATTACTTGCTCAAACATCGCTTGATAAAATGCAGAAACTCTATTTAGAAAATGCGGAACGTTCTG
>CAZNTR010000008.1:0-44801 GCA_964575925.1 uncultured Chitinophagales bacterium | reverse complement strand
ATGTTCCTTTTACAGTAATTGTATTTACACCGTCTGTTACTAAAATTGCTCTTTCTAGCTTGTTTGTACTAAATAAAAAAGTGATCAGGATAAGTAGGAGTTTCATTTTTTCTTCTCAGATAAAGGTTTGTTGCTTGGCTCTTATTAAAGATAAAAGAGTCCTAATTGAGAAACAAGATAATTTCACATTAAAGAGTCTATTATCTTTTTTTATTACTTATTTTTACATTTATCACAAAAATGTAAATCAGATTAATTATCTATAAAATATTAAATTTTAATGATTTATATGATTTTATTGCAAAATACTGGCTTTACAGATTTAAATAAATGGATTAAATTTACATTAAAGTGATTTAATTCTATCCAAACTTATTTTAATAGCTATCTATTTCTAAGCCAATTTGCACACTTTTTTAATTTGCCTAGCACGAATTAATCTGTTTTTCCCCAATTCGATGCATCATTTCGATGCTTCTTCAAGTTTATTTTCATAATAATAGTTTAACTTTTTGATATCACTCAAGAAAAAAATATTTTGCTTATTATTAACAATTCTTCAAACATACTCTCGCTATGATTACTTCGAAATCTTGCCAAATTGCCACTCGAGCTCTAATACTCCTAGCACAGAATAATACAGGTCGGCCTATTACTGTGGCAAAACTAAACTCATTATTACATGTTGGGCCAGCTTATTTGACAAAAATATTACAATCACTAACTCAAAAAGGTATTTTAACTTCCACTAAAGGAACCAATGGTGGCGTTCAATTGCTTAAACTCGCTAAAGATATTAGCATGAAGGATATTGTCGACATTTTTGATGGGGATGATTTATTTGAAACTTGTGCTTTAGGTATTCCAAGCTGTACCATAGAAACACCTTGTGCATTTCATTATAAATGGGCGCCAATTCGAGATGATATTAATGGCGCATTTGCCCATACAACTATTCAAGATTTAGCAGACTCACAAATACGAAATGAAAGCCCAATGTCATAAAAACTAGTTTAAGGAGGACTTGTTAGTACTCGCTTTTTTGCAAGACTCATTGAGTTCTATTTCTTAGCCTATCAACAATGAGTTTTCTCGAAAATTTGATTATAACAATTATTACTCATTCAAAATGGGTAATAATCGTTGATTACTTTGCCAAACAATTTTTAAAAGAAGATTCAATGATCATTTTGCTTTTATCTCTTTACTAGATCGAAATGAGAGTATGGTTAGAATAGCTAAAGCTCCTGTTAACCAAAATACCCAACTGGGAATAGGAACAGGATCTCCTTTTGCATAGCTATGCATTCCTGCTAAATAATAATTAACTCCAAATGAAGTCATGATTATGGAAGAGAATGCCCATAAGCTCATCACGTTAAACCAATGTTGCCTATTTTTTATTGGAATTAATTGGAGATGAAGAACAATGGTGTAAACAATTATTGATACTAATGCCCATGTCTCTTTAGGATCCCAGCCCCAATATCTTCCCCATGACTCATTAGCCCATATTCCTCCTAAAAATGTACCAATTGTAACTAAGTATAAGCCGATTGTAATGTTCAATTCGGTTAATATACTTAAGTCATTTAATGCAATTTTTAGTTTTTGATTGATCTCACCTGAATCTATCACTTTAAGGAGAACAGACATAAATGACAATATTGCAGATAAGGCTAAAGGTGCATAACCTAGTACAATTACTGCTACATGAATTTTTAGCCAATATGATTTTAAAACCGGTACAAGATTAGTTATTTCAGGGTTTAGCCAGTCTAAATAAGCAACAAATAATAGAACTCCCGTAAATAGTAAGCTTAATGGCAAGGTAAATATATTTTTTCTTCCATTAATTAAGCCTGAAACAACAATTCCCCAACTTGCCAATAAGAGCATTTCAAAGCCATCTGTCCATGGTGGTCGCTCTGCAATATACCACCTAAGCGCCATTCCTAGCGTAAATGCGAACAGTAACAGCCAGGTCATTACAATACCAAATCGATGCCATTTCGAATACCAAGAAAAGGTTTTAAACAGATGAATAAAACTAATCAGTAACCAAATAAGTCCGGTTAAAACATAAAAAGGAACAAGTCGGGATAAAATCGGATAGGCATTATTGAATAACTCAACCTCTAATCGGGTTTGCGCAGGATATACCGTTTTACCAGCTAGTTTCTGAAACTGATCTACATAATTAATCAACTCAAAAACCTGCATTTTTGAACTTTCTGAATTCTGTTGAATATAATGACTCATTAATGGCATTACATTTACAATAAAGCGAACATCTTCTTCACTCATTTTTTCTGAGGCGTGATTTGGGGTGAACCAAGTGTGATTCGGATCTTCTTTGTGTGGAAACATGCGTAAAAATTCACCAGTAATTAATCCATAAGTGATATTAAATCGCTCATCCAGTTTCAAAAATTCTTTATCTGCCTCGTTTTGCGAAGAAGGTTTTTTCTGCGACGCTTCTTCAATTCTGGGTTTTAGTCTGTATTCCCCATTTTCATTAAGCAAGTCATTGAATTTCAGATATTTATTAAGGGGTTTACTTATATATGTTTGTAAATCGGGACGAAGTTTTTCTGATACTTTTATAAGGGGAATTTCCAGCCAAAGTTGCCCATCTAATTGAGTTGAAAGTAAAAATTGATTCGCAGATAACTCGAACGCTTTACCCAGAAATTCTACTTTTAGACTCGTTTTGCCATAAATTTTCCGAATTAATTCCAGCGCAAGTGTATTCATCGGTTTCATTCTACCATCTAAATCCTGCACAACTAATGCTCCAAATTGATTAGCAATCGTTTCATCCGGCTTAATCAATAAATATGGATTAAACACGATTTGATCTGTGCTGTCTGCTTGAGTACTTATAGCGTACGTTTTCCCACTCAACAAAACAAAACCCAAAAGTAGGAGCGTTGCAGATTTCTTTAGTTTACTTCTTAAAATTGCAAAACGTGATTTTGGGCTAAATAAACTCCAAATCATAAACACACTAAGTAGAGCATATCCAAAATAGGTGACCCAAGTTCCCCAAAAATCGTGGTTTACTGAAAGAACCGTTCCTTTTTCATCGGTATCATAAGAAGCCTGAAAAAATCGAAAGCCTTTGTAGTCCAATACATTATTCATAAAAATCTGGTATTCGAAATGCCCATCCGTATCATGAACTTTCAAGTTTGAGGTAAATGCTGAAGGGCTTTCGCTTCCTGGATAACGATCTAGATTAAATGAAACGAGCTCCAAAGAAAATGGTAAAGGAATAGACTTAATTCCAAATGAAACCCGATATTCTTGCTCTCCAACTTTTAGATAATGCCAGTCTTCACTATCTCCGTTGTGTTCTTGCAAGATTAATTCACGATATTCTTTTTCATTTGAAGCAGCTAATTCAAGTACAAGGTAATCTGCCGCTGTTTTATCTTTTTTATCTGGTACAGGCTCGTAAATTAATTGAGCATTGGGATAAAAACCCGGTATCATAAATGCAGCTTTTTCATATTGATAGATCATCCTCAAATGAACTCCAGCTAGCGTTTTAGCATCAATTGCGCCATGAAATTCGGCGTTCATGGTTTGAATGTGTAAAACATGAGGTGATAATAAATACAGCGAATCACCTTTCATGGTAAACATAATATCTGCTAGTTCTTTCCCTTCAAAACTATACGAATAGTCTCCGATTTTCTTAGTTTGACCGAGTTTTAACCACGTATCAATTCGCTCTGGTGTAGCAACAACTAATTGGATTAAGGTATCATTCCCTTGTTTAATACTCGGTTTAGATCGCGCATAAAATGTTTTTTCACGAATCGTAAAATTAGACATACTATGTTTTTTGGGCGAAAAATTTTCCCCTTTATAATTAGTCTCTTCTGAAAATATGGAGTTCCATTTCCCATCTTTTTTTTGTTCAACCTGTAAAAAAGGCTCAGCACTTGTTATATGCTGAATCTTTTCACCTTCACGAATATGTGCCCAACCTTCAAAACCAGTGTATCTCGTTATTCCTGCACCTAAAATAATTACAATAAAACCAAGATGAAAAAAACCTATTGGCCATTTTTCCTTCGAAAGTAATTTGTACCGATTAACTTGAACAAGGAAATTTACGGATAACCAAATCATAATGATTTCAAACCATAGGGCATCGTACACTAAGGTTCGAGCTCTTGGTGTTCCAAAATCATTTTCTATAAACGTTGCAGCTGCCATTGAAATAGCATAAACAGCTAGGAGAAGAATGGATACTTTATTAGAGCTTAGTTGGGAGAAAATTGAATTCATGCCTCATAATCGAATAAATATCAAAAAAAACAGCCTCATTTAATGTTATTCTAAATGGAGTAATAACCTTAGTTCGGGATTAGCAATGAATCAACAATTAGAGAACCTCATTTGGCATCGCAGTGCCTTTGATTCACTTTTTGTGATTAGGCGCTAGAATTTTATCTTATTTTCAAGATGAATATCCTTTTGCCGAACTAGGGTTTTAATCTTTACTAGAAAGAACTAAATCAAAAAAGATGCCGAATGATTACATTGAAGGATGAAAATGGATGAATTTGTCTAGCATACTACCATTTCAAACCGATAAATTTTGCTGCACTTTGTGGACGGAAAATTAACATAACATAAGTCCAATTTTGTAAACCATCCTGTTTTGCAACAGCCTGAACTTTTGCAAGATTATCAGCTGCAAAAACCTGTGAATACCCAGCCTGAATGGAGAATGATTTGTTTACAACCCAACCCAATGCAATATCTTCTTCAACTCCTAAGAATGAATCAATTCCATTTAAGGTAGCATGGCTCATAAAAGCATGAGAGTTTAACGAAATAAACAAATTTTTCTTTAAATAATAACGCATTAACGAATAAGTATCGATGAGTCCTGCACCTCTATTGTTTCTGCCTCCAACATAAAAGAAATCCATAAATCCGTTGAATCGATGATTCGTTCCATATAAAGGATTGAACGTATTATTTTTGTTTTGATCTTGATCAAAGTCTGTTCCCGATAAAATTTCAAACCCTGCAGTTGCAATCAGAGAACGATCTTTTTCAAAAGCAAATGTATTGGAAACTTCTGCACTTATGTTAAAGGCACTCACTTTTTTTTGGTTTTGATCGGTTCCAAACTGATAATAAGCATAGGTTAATGCTTTAAAACTACCTTTTTTCCAGCTTATTTCAGGAAGACCAATCGTAGTCATATAAACAGTTTCGTCTTTTAAAGACTGAGCTGCTACCAAATCTTGCATACCATTATTCCATACTAAACCAACAATTTTCATAGTGTTAGCAACATATTCCGCATGAATCATTTGAGCCGTTTTATACTGTGGAGTTACCGGATAAATACCCGATTTTGTTGATTCTCCCGCAACATTATAAGCATAACCGACATGAACTTTTAATGCTTCTTTTTCATATTTCAGTAAAGCAATTTCATGAGCGCGACCTTGAAGTGCCCAATCTAGATTTCCTAAAAAACGAAAATTATCATAATTCAATTCTTGACGGCCCACTTTTAATTTCACAAAAGGATTTACAGCATATTCTGCCCAAGCTTCGTGAACGGACAAAAAAGGATCATTTGCTTTAATCTGAGGAGCACTTCCCCAAATTCGAATATCTTGAACAGAACCATATAGTTTTAAATTCTCTTCAATATAATTGAACTCAAGACGCATGCGTTGCCCTGTCTGAAAAGCGGCTTTATCATCTTCTGATTGTAAAAGTGCTTGCCCATTTCGAAACTCCGTTCGTGTAAAATATTGCCCACTCACTGTAAACTTTTTTTGCTCATTCTCTTGAGCTTGAGCATTTATACTTAGTAATACTAATCCGATTACTAATAATCCTTTTTTCATAGTTGTTATCTCCTTGAAGTGTGTAATAAATGAATGAATTACACACTTTATTCTAATTAAGTCGTTAATTCTGTTTGGTAGTTTTATTTGGAATCGTAAGTCGCTTCTCTTGCTTTCGCTTGTTCCAACCATTGAGGAACTACTTCTTTCAAGAACTTTTCTTTGTTTTCTTTTTCTTTTTTGATGTCGATTCCAACATAAATCTGAGCTTTTTCTTTTGTTGAAATATCGGGCATTGGGACTTCATTTGTATACCCCATTTTTGCTAATAAGCGAGTAATTTTCAAACGAGCATCTTGAACTTTATCTGTTGCAGAAACAACAATTCGAGTAATTTCAACCGGTGCGTGGAACGAAGCACCATGAGAAGCAACTGCAAAGTCCCATCTCCATTGTGCATGACGAATATCTTTCAAGATTTCTGCCATTTGTGCATCTGTTGCACCTTTTTTCCAAGCAAATCCTGCTTCAATATGTGCTTTTGCTAATAACTTTTCAAGATTTCTTGTGCCTTCTTTTACTTTTGATTGTCTGGAGAATACATCTTTCATCAATGTTTCTGTTTTTTCACGATGACAAACAAAACAAGAGTTCTCTATATTAGCTAAAGGCGATTGAATATGGTGATCGGTAAATTTTTGTCCGCCTTCCGTTTTATAAGGCATGTGGCAATCCGCACAAGTTACACCACGTTGAGCATGAATTCCTTCTTTAAATACTTCAAAATCAGGATGTTGAGCTTTAAGCATTTTTGCTTTTGAAATGGGATGAGTCCAGTCCGCAAAGTCAATATCATCATAATATTTTTCCATGTCTTCAACGGTATAACCATTTTTCCAAGGAAAAGTTAAATACTGTGCACCTTCTACTTTTTTCTTGCTAAAATAATATTCAACATGACATTGTGCGCAAACTAAAGATCGCATTTCTTGATGTGTTGCATTTTGGATATTCTCACCACGCGCTTCAAATGCTTCTGCCAATGCAGGTCTTGAAATGGTTAACTTCATTGTTTTGGAATCATGACAGTCGGCACAACCAATACTATTTACTATTTCTCCACCAAAATCGGATAGTTTTTTGCTGTAATACTCTGCAACCCCAATCTCTTTCATCAATCTTGGAACATCCGGACTTTTACAGGTCCAACACGTTGATGGCATTGGCCCATCGCCAGCTTTCATAGGAGCCCCAGTTCTTAAGGTTTCTCGAATATCGTTTACCGCATGCTGATGTCCTCTTGGCTGATTATAATCTTTTGAAAAACCGTAACCTGCCCATAAAATCACTAATTCTGGAGCATCTTTTAAGGCATCTCTACAGTTGGAATACAAATATTTACTATGAAAAGTTGTATCTAAGGTTTTCATAGTGGACTCATATTGTCGAGGGAAGTTTAAACCCCATTTTTCATTTCGAGGTTCAATGCCTTTAATTGGAGTCAAGTTTTGGTAAGCAAATTTTGCTTCCGCTTTCCGTTCAATAATGGTGCTACTTACCCATACAAGTGCGAGAACGGCTACAAGGGTAATTGAGAAAAGTATCCAGTTTTTCATAAGTGCGTATTTAATTGATGTGTAAAATGTAATTTTTTGGCGCTTCATTTTTTTAGTTTTTTGAGAAGCGAATCTATTCCATATTAAAATGACCTTATTTCGATTTATCGATTTCACCTTTTAGCCAATCAGGTACAATTTTGTGTTCTTCACTAGTGTTAAAAGTAGATTCCAGCATATATTTTGTAGCTGATAGGCTTTTTGTTCTGCCATGAGGAACTTCCCTGTGGCATTCCCAACATAAGCGAGTTGTTCTGCTCTCTTTGTGCTTTTCTACGAAGGCATTTGTTTTAACATCTGTAACCTGATTTTCATGACATCGAACACAATTAGCTTGAATAACATCTATCGAGGCCTGACGAGCTTTTATTACTTGAGGTTCACTGCGAGTCGTAAATACAAATGAATGATAAAGCCCATCTATTGCTTTAAAGGCATACTTTTTAAGTTGAGAGTCATTTGGAACATGGCAATCATTGCAATTGGCCACATTTCGGTGTGAACTATGTTTCCATGTAAGATACTGTGGAGTCATAACATGGCAATTTACACAAGCTTGAGGATCGTCTGACAAATAAGCGGTTGCATTTGAGATTACTGCCGTATAAAGCCCAATTACAACAAAACTAATAAGTAACACTCCTACTGGAAAGCGCCAAGCAGGTGGCGGAATGAACGTAAATACTCTTTTTTTTAACACTAGTTCCTCCTAATCATTATAAGCTAATGTACTCTTATTTTAAATAATAATAAAGAGTATTAAATGTTATAATTAAACTGTTCACAAAATCTTAACATTTGATCTATTGGTAGAGTTCTTTAGAACATTGAATCAAATCCACCTTTAACCCAAGTTCGAGATAAAACTTAATGTTAAATAAACAAAAACTAAATTTCGTCATGCTTGGCCAAGACCCAGTATCTGTGCTTAATTGTATATTAAAAAAGGAGCAATAAGCAAATGGCGTTCTTCCTTGATTATTCTAGTTTTTGACTAAAATTAGTGTATTAATTCTTAACTCGAACTCAGGTTATTAACCATTTTCCCGATTGCTTTGTAATTTTCACGTTAGCACTGAACTTCAAAAAAGCCCAAACTCAGGAACTTTCGCTCTGTTTTGTTAGGATTATTACTTGTACTCACAACCCTTTTTTTGACACCTAGTCTTTTACAAGCTCAACAAACGCTGGAAGCACAAGTGCGTGCATTCCGTTCGGAAGAACAACGAGCCATGCAGATATTATTGGGCTGGAGCGCAGTTTCTCTTACAGGGAGTGGAATTTTAGCACTTAACAAAGAGTACGATCAAGCCTTGATGCATTCAAGTTAGGCGGTAATTAATGCGGGGATTGCGGGATTTGCTTTGTATTTAGCAAAAAGTGAATTAAACTCCTTATCCGAATACCTGAATAGTGAGATAGCATTTAATCAGATTTTGGCCATAATTACGGGTTTAGATGTGGCTTATGTGAGCACTGGCCTATAAATGAATTATTGGGGGAAATCGGAACAAACGCGAAAATTCGGTACTGCGGTGGCTATTCAAGGCGTATTTCTGCTTGTTTTAATGCAGTTTTGTTCTGGCGTTCGAATAAACGTCTCAATAAAGGAATTGAGCTGATTTCCGAACTTGGACATATCTCAAGCATAATGGAAACAGTATCTTATGTAAAAATAGGTTTACAAATTGGGTTTTAGATTCAGTTTCATGGTTTAAACTAAAAAAAGAGCTTGAGAATGATCTCAAACCCTTTCTTCAAGTAAAAATGTACATGAAAGTTATCCCCTTAAGGATCCCCTAATAAACTCCCCAGCGTTTTACCTTCCATGTACGTTAACCTATTTGATTAAGCTCATTGTTTTTGTGATGAAACCTAGTTCAGTAGTCAAGGTATAGTAATAAATTCCAGAACTCAATCCACTTGCGTCAAACCAGACCGTATGCTTTCCTGCTGAATGGGTTCCCTTAACAAGTGTAGCTACGTTTTGTCCCAGCAAATTAAATATCTGTAGCTTTACATGAGAAGCATGAATCAATGAAAATTGAATGGAAGTGCTTGGGTTGAATGGATTCGGATAGTTTTGATACAACTCGAAATGTGTTATTGGTTGTGTATCCGTTTCTGCCGAAGTGTTCATTTCTTCGAGTTCCATGTAATATAAACCAAGATCATCACCATAATTTTCGGTTACTGATGCAAATAATCGGTTATCAGAAATGAATAAATTCGTTACAGTTGAGCCTTGGAGACCGATTCGAGTCCATGTATTTCCATCATCCGACGACATCCAAACCCCACCGTCAACGGAATTATTAAAAAAGGAATTTGCAGAAATTCCCATAAAAAAACGGGTCCCATCAGAAACTAAAGCTTTTATTCCGGGACGAAATATAATCCCTTCTGGTAATTGTTCAACGGATATGACTTCTGTAAAGGTTTCACCATTGTCTTCTGATTTCCAGAAACCAAAATCTCGATTTGAGCCACCCGTTCCATCGGCCAAAATGAGATTTCCTTTACGAGCGAATCTATTTTTTATGGAATTAACCACAGTTCTGTTGTAGCTAAGACCTTTATCATCTGATATATAAAATCCATCGGAAGCTGAGAGAAAAACACGAGTGCCATCTGTTTCGAGCTGAACAGCATTAGGTGCTCCATTAGGTTCATTGGCATCGAGTCCTTCGGTAATCAATTGCCAATCGCCATCCCCTTCTTTTCGATAGATTCCGGTTCCGCCATTATTTGTTTCATGAGCAGTTCCAGCTAAAACGACATTATCGATTTCTGCAAAAAATCGTCCTCGATTTTCATCTGTTGTTGAAGCTAAAGCTGTTTGATTAAGCCAATTTTTTCCAGCATCGGTTGAAAACAAAACAACTCTTCGCATGGCTAAGCCCAAAAACGTATCGGAACCATACAAAGCAGAAGGTGCAGTGATTTCTAATTTGCGGTTGCTTAATCCGCTTTTGGGGACAACTTCCTGCCATGTTGTTCCATCATCAATGGAGAAATATATTTTTACACCCTCATTATCAAATCCAGTTGCAATTGCAGTTGTAGTAAATAAGGTATCGCGATGTTTAACCACTCCTAAATACCCTAAATAGTAGTTTTCAGGGTTTTCGACTTTAGTGAATTGGGCAAAAATTGGATTTTGAATTATTAAAAAAGTTATAACTGTAATAAATAGCTGTTTCATGATTTTGAGTATTAATTATTCCAGTACTTTTCAGGCACATTTACGATTGTACCTGTTACTTCAATGGTGTTGTATCCGGGCGTAATGTGATTAATACCGATTCCTAGCGCGTTAAAAACTAAACCATTAGTTGCACTTTCAAAGTACCCTATATCTGATACGGATAAAAGATGGAACGTTAAGGATGCAATATAGCCCGTAGTCCATGAAAGCACAGAAACAAATGAAATTTCGCTGTCTATTTTAAAATAGATTACAGCATTTCTACCAACTTTTTGAACTTGAGCATTGATTTCATCGGAGAAATCAAACCGTGTTTTACCTAATGGATACGTCCCTGTACCCAAATTCCAAATCGATTTTTTGATTTTCAATTCGCCCACTTTCATATTTTCTGTGGTAATTATGGGTTCAAGTTTTTCATCAAACAACTGTCCTGACATAGATATGGGGTAATTGTTTTCATTAACCGTTGCTTTGTGCAAATATTCGTAACTGGCACAGGAACTCATCAAAAAACTGAGGACTAATAAAATCAAGTATCGTCTCATTTTCTATTTCCTCCCTCAAATACATCAATCCAATACGTATAGTTACTACTTGTTAGCCCTTGATATTGATAATAATAGTTAACTCGTGTAATTACTTTTAGACGTTCCAAATTTTTGATAAAAACGGGAGTTCCTTGTTTTTTTTCTGTATAAATAGTAGTTCCTTTACCAGTGTCATTACTTGAACTTGATTGAGAATCTGTGACTTCGATTTCACCGACAGATTTGCCTATATCTTTGAAAGTTTTAGATTTCGTTGCCATTTTACCAACCATAATCTGGTACTCTGCCCGTTGAAAATGATCTAGACCACCGCAGGAATGAATCAGCACAACAACTAAAAAAATCGATACTTTTTTTAAGAGCTTCATAACTATCTTTTGAGTTTGAGGTTAACCAAAACTTAAGTTCTATGAGTTAATCAAGCCATTACTCATTTGCTGTATTTTTCATTAAAATCTTTTTTTCATTTACCATTTTGCCCAAGTACTACTATTTTCTCTGAAAAACAGGTGTAGAACTACCGCGTCTTGATTTCGTTATTATTCCTATTTTTATTTAGCTACTGGCAAGTTTCTGTTTCTTCGTTAACCGTTAAGACTAAACATACGGCTACTTTTCGGCAATTGTCTTCGGGTCGAGAATTACCCATAAATGCCGTTTTTGAACTGTATCAAGATGAAGATGACCTGATTTGGATTGCCACACAAGACGGTTTTGTACGATTCGATGGTATTCGTTACGAACTATTTCAGCATCAAAGTGGGAATCAACAATCTCTTCACGATAATGCCTGTTTTACAATTACATCATTAGATAATCAGCTTTGGGTTAGCACTCAAACCGGAATCGCTCGATTTGACAAAAATACGATGAACCAAGTGGATACGGTGGCATATCTGCAATCGTACGCCGAGTTAAAAGCAGGAACCAATTATGTGAGCGGGATTTCTTTACATACTTTTACCGTTTGGGATGCTCATGGTTCGATTTTAGACTCCGTATCTAGAGTGTTTCCCATTGAGTTGAATAATCAATCTTCATTTGCTTTTCCAACTGCGGATTCGCTTTTCTTTTTTTACGAAAATTCATTCCATAAACTGATTTATCAACACGGAAAAGGATTCATCCAAAAAAGCTATGTGTTACCTCCATTATTATTTGAAGCTGAACTTATCGGACACCTTACATCGAATCAATTACTTGTAAAAAAAGGAGCTGATTTATTCCTCTTTCGGATTGAACGAGATAGAGAACCTTTTCTATCAAAACTAATCACTGATTCCAGAATCACACCCATCAAACGGTTGCAATCAAGAGGGCTTGAACTTCCAAACGGATCGTTTTGGATAACTGGCGACAACTTTTTGGCTTTAGTTCAACCCAACCATAAAGGTGAATATTCACTAATTCCCACAAGAAGCAATGCGATTGATTTGAATATTTCGCCCGTTAAAGAACCCTATCACCCAACCTTAGATACCTACAATCAACTTTGGATTCCTGATTTACGAAATGGGATTCATGTTTTAGACAATCGTCAGTGGGTTTTTAAAACCATCACGATAACCGATGTCGTGGATGTGGATGAAATCAACTCCAATACTTGGTCTTTTACTTTTAATCCAGATTTTACAGCAGCGGTTTTAACCACCGATATGTCTGCCTATTTTTTCCAATTCACTCATTCCATTGATTCATTAAATGAATGGGATTTGCTCTTACCTTATATACATTCTGTTCATCGAATAAAAGGAGAAACTCAAGCGAGTTCGATTGTAGATGTTGCCTACTATCATGGAAACTATTATTTGAATTGGTACAAAAAAGGAATTATTGAATTTAATCCTGTCACTCTAGAAGCTAAAATCGTTCAATCAGTAAGCAATGAGAATCGATTATACTCGGTTTCTGAAGTTCAGGGACATTTAATTTGGTCGGGATTTGAACGAGTATTGATTCAAAATGGAAGACAATTTATTGAATGGGAACCAGATTTTTGGAAAGGAAAATCAATTGTTTAAAATGCTAAACAAAATCATATAAACGGGTATTTTTATTTTTCGACATCCAATGGGATTTATAGCTCAAACATCTTAGGTGGACCAATACGTGCCATTTTAGATCCAGTCGAAAAGTTAGTAAAACTTGGCCCAACAGCGCTGATGAATGTAAGTAGTTTTGACCCAAATTCGATTTGGATTTCCAGTTTTGGAAAAGGAATTTATCGAATAACAGAAAAAGACACCTTGCATATTGGTATGGAAAACGGCTTACCAAATGGAAGCATTTATAACGTTTTGCAAGCTGACTCCTCAACATTCTGGATTCCAACAAACAGAGGCCTTATTTATAGCGACCATTCTTTTCAAACAATGGTAACCTTGACAAACGACAGCTATTATCTAAATACCAATGCAAATCAAAATGGATCAAACAGCTATGGGAATGAAATGTTCTCGTTTTGTGGGGCAAATGGGGCTATACTCATAAACAGGAAAAACTGGAAAAACCTCAGTGATTTATTTGGAAATACTTATGTCTCAAAAATGTCTTTTCACACGAAAGGTCAATCGTTTAAAGAGAACATGAGCTACCTTAAACTTAAACATGATTTTATCTCCTTTGAATCTGGAACTACACTTCAATTTTGGCTTGGATTTTCACCTTTTTGCTCAACTAACTCAAAACTTGACTACCGCATTTTACCTGACACTGAATGGATTTCTAATAAAGACGGTTCTCAACCCATTAGGATTAGTACTGCAAAAAATGGCATTCATACTCTTGAAATCAGGCGTATAAATCCTTACAACTTGTCCTTTTCTATTCAAAAAGTAGGAACTTTTGAAGTAGTTACCTATTGGTATAATACCTTATTTTTTAAAGTGGTTACAGGATTTACTATTCTATTTATTCTCGTTATACTAATTCAACAAACGGTTAAACTATCTTACAGAAAAAAGTTATTACTCTTAGAAAAGAACAAATTCAATTCCGTGAGCGCGAACATTTATCTAGAGATTTACATGATTCTATCGGAACCCAACTCAGTTTAATCATCAGACAGTTGAATGCAGCCGGCGCAGAAACAATGCAAAATAAGCGTTTAAGTACTGCCAAAGAAATGGCCCAATTTTCGCTCGAGCAACTGCGTGAAACCATTTGGGCGTTAAAATCGGAAACCATTCACTTTAAAGAATACACAAGCCGAGTAGAACAACTCTGCAACCGATTACTTATGAACACCGAAATCGCCTTGGATTTTAATGTTGAACTTCATTCTAATCCTGTGATCACACCCATTCAGCACATTCAATTGCAGCGAATCATTGAAGAAGCCATCACCAATGCCATTAAATACAGTAAATCTAATCGTTTAAAAATAAGTATTGAGTCAAAAAAACAAAGTTGGACTATTTCCATTCAGGATTTTGGTGTTGGATTTGATATCCATCAAAGGCAGCAATCAACACAGTATGGGCTTAAACATATCTCAGAACGCGCCAAACTTATTCAAAGTGAATTGGAGATTCAAAGTAAATCCGATTCAGGAACAAGTATCATTCTAAAGATCCCCATATTATAATACTTCAAATGAAGTATTGCTTTTTTATGAGAAGTGAGTCATTTTCGAGATATGATTACGTTAATGGTTATAGAAGACAACAGCACACAGCTCAAATCTTTGATTGAAGAATTCCATTATATTGATTTTATAGACCTTGTCTATTGTTTTAGAAGTGGGGAAGAATGTATATCCTCGCTACCCAATTTTTCTGAAATTCCAGATTTCGCCTTGGTTGATGTGCAGATGCCAGGCTTGAGTGGAGTAGAAACGGTAAGACAAATCAAAGCCGTAGCGCCGTCCATTCAATGTATCATGTTTTCTGTGCTCGATGATGAATTTACCTTATATCAGTCCATTCAAGCTGGAGCATCGGGATATTTTCTTAAAGAAGATGCCATTGAAACCATAAGTCATCATTTAAAAATGGTTAAAGAGTTTGGCGCTTTACCATTCACTCAAAGAATGGCACGGAAAGCTTTGGACTTAATCAAAAAAGGCGGCCCCTCAATTCAAAATGAAGATTCAGTTTTATCTTCAAGAGAATTAGAAGTTTTACAGTTACTTGCTGAAGGTGATAATGCCCAACAAATAGCAGATAAATTATTTGTGAGTTTTCATACCGTTCGCAAACACATGATGAATATTTATGGCAAATTAGAAGTGAATTCCAAAACCGAAGCTATAAAAATGGGAATTAAAAACCGCTGGTTGAATCTTTAAAAAAATAAAAGACGACAGGTATTGCAAATCATTATTTTTCGACTTATATTGTAAGTAAACACTAACTAACTAAATTATGACAACAATTACCCATCAAAGCATCTCTGACCGTCAACTTGAAATCATCGAAGCTGCTGGAAAAATCCTGTCCGCATCTGGTGTAAGTGGATTAACTATAAAGAATTTGGCAAAAGAAATGAAGTTTTCAGAGGCGGCATTATATCGTCATTTCTCAAGTCGGGAAGAAATTATTCTGGCATTACTCAATTATTTGGCTAGCAGTATATCTGAACGAGTGGAGTATTCTATTTCTGTTTATGAACATCCTCAGGACAAATTTAAAGCATTGTTCCGCAATCAGTTGCAGTTTTTCAATGAGAACCCACATTTTGTGGTAGCCGTTTTTTCAGACGGACTTATGGAAGAAACGAACCGCATAAACGAAGCTATTTCACGCTTATTGAGCAATAAAATGGCGGTCTTAATGCCTATTTTGATGTTGGGTCAGCAAAGTGGCACATTCACGAATGCTATCACAACTGAAGAATTAATGCACGTTGTAATGGGCGCTTTTCGCCTGTTTATGTTTAAATGGCGTCTTGCTCACTTCGAATTCGATTTGGTTCGGCACGGCGACAATATGATTGAATCTTTACTCACTTTAATACGGACAAAATCCTCATGAAAACCTTCTTAAAAACCACTTTACTTACTGTTATTTCTTCATTTGCAGCGCTTACACTTTTCCTAACCACTTCCATATTTTTCGATTTATTCGGAATTCGGGAAGCAGAAGGAAACTTTGTTTGGGGCATTATCGTCGTAAACTTTATTGCATCATGGCTTTATCTGTCAAGCGTTTACGGTTTAATTAAGCAAAAATCATGGGCAGCACAACCCCTGCTGTTTGCATCCATTCTCATCCTGTTTGGAATTGGATACCTTGCATTTCACGCATTCTTCGGTGGATTGTATGAATTAAAAACGTTTCAGGCTTTAGCATTCAGAGGCAGTTTAACCTTTGTTTTATATTGGCTTGCTCTTAAAGTGATTAAACAAGATAAGGGAGATTCTTATGAAATCGCTCATTAATCATTCTCTGTACAAATTCGAGTCTCCACAAGACTCGAATTTCTCACTGCTAAAAAATAAAACGGAAAACGGATGTAAAAAAAAATGGCTATACAAGTTAGTGAATATTCACTTATTTTTATTCCTAACTAGCGCTTCGGTGAATGTATTACAAGCTCAAACATTGACTTATGAACAAGCTATTGACAGTGCCCTATACCACAATAAACGGATTCAAGCGGCAAGTTTGGGCGTTCAGATGCAACAGGAAAAACATAAAGAAGCGGTTGGTATGTTATTGCCACAGCTTTCCGCATCGGCAGAGTACAAATATTTCACCGAATTACCGTTTAATCTGATGCCGCAGTCGGCTTTTGGTGGACCGGCTGGCGTGTTCAAAGAAGTTCAATTTGGTGTTCCTCATAACATTCAGGCTTCTGTTCAATTGCAATTACCCTTGTATCAACCTCAGATTTGGGGCGCTATTCGGGCGACTTCCCTTGCTGAAGATTTGAGCCATTTGCAACTGAAAAAGACCAAAGAGCAAGTATATTTGGAAACCGCCAATTTATATCGTCAGGCTCAACTTATTGCCTATCAAAAAGAAATCACCAAAAAAAATCTAGGAAACGCGATAACATTGGAACAGCTTACCCAATCTGTGTTTGATCAGGGTTTGGCTAAAGAAACCGATTTGGGACAAATTCAATTGCAAACCGCACAACTGCGTGATGCCTTGCTTCAGTTAGAACAAGCTGAAAAACAGGTATTGTCGTTGCTAAAACTCCAATTTGGTTGGACTGAAAACCGAATTATTGAGCTTGATGCCGAAATTATTTCGCCATCCCATGAATCAGAAACAACACTACCGCCTGTTGACTTTCAAATTACGGAAATTCAGCAATCGCTCATTCGTTCGGAACTGAACACCATTAAATGGTCACGTTTACCTTCACTTTCTCTTTTTGGAAGTTATGGAACAACTGGATTCGGATATAATGAGTCACCCAATGAGTTTTTGAATTTTTATCCGCTCAGTTTTGTCGGTGTAAAAACCCAAGTGAATATGTTCACCGGCTTAAGTTCAGTTCGAAAATCAACTCAAAAAAAAATTGAGTTAAAACAGACTCAACTTCAACAGGAACTATTGGTTGATGCCCAATCGGCTCAACTTCAACAGGCTCGATTTGCCTTTGCCTTGGCTCAATCGCAAGTAAAAACAGCTTTGCAGCACATCGAATTGGCCGAATCGGTTTACACACAAACGCAACTTGAATTTGAACAAGGGGTTTCTGCCCTTCGAGATGTGCTTTTGGCCAATTCTGCCCTTCAAAAAGCTCAACAAACACATATTCAGCAACTTGTGGCCTTGGTAAAAGCCGAGTTGGAAATAAAACATATATCAGGAAATTTACTGGGAGACCCTCAATGAAAACGATTTTCACTTATATAATCGCATTTACCCTATTAGCCTTAATCAGCTTTAAACTCGTTTCAAACAAACAATTAGCACAGGCCCGAGTGTATCACTATAATCCCGATTTTCCCATTTTAGTGGATGTTGTGAGCGTTCAACGCTCGAATGAATCCACCAAGCACGTGTTTCGTGGTCAATTTGAAGCAGGAAAAGAATCCAAACTAAGTGTAGATATTCAAGGAAAAGTCCTTTCCGTCAGCGTTGATGTGGGTCAATCCGTGAAAAAGGGACAAGTTTTGCTGCAACTCGATCAATCGCTACTAAATCTGCAATTACAAGCAGCCCAAATTCAACACAAAAGCTTACAAGCTGATTTGAAACGAACCGAAACACTTGCAGAACAACAAGCCGTTCAAAAAGTTCAGCTTGAAAAAATGCAAAATGCCGTAGAATCTGCTGAAATCCAGGTAAAAACAATACAGGAACAGCTTAGCAAAACTACTCTTAGAGCGCCCTTTGATGGCATAATTACACAAAAACTGACTGAAACCGGAAGTTTTGCAGCGCCTGGAATGCCGGTTTTTATTCTGAGTGATATGGAAACCTTGCGCTTCACCTTTCAAAGTAGTGAGCAGGATTTGGGATTTATAAACGACAGTCATTCACTTTCGGTAACAGCCGATGTTTTTCCTGATCTGTCATTTTCTGCTAAACCATTGTTTACCAATGCAAAAGCAGGAATGAGTAATCAATATACGGTTCAAGTGGAAGTCAAAAACTCGACCGAAAACTCATTAAAATCGGGCATGTTTGGTCGTATAAACATTCAGATTCAGAATGATAAACCGATTCTGAAAATTCCTGCCCGCGCCCTTTTAGGCTCCGTTGAAAATCCATTAGTTTATACCATTATTGATGGGAAAGCCTACAAATCACCCATTCAGTTTATAGAACATAACGGAAAAGAAATTTTGATTACATCAGGGCTTAATCAAGGTGATGATATAGTAGTTGGCGGATTGGTTCATTTATATGATGGCGCATTGGTTCAAATTTCCGGTAAAAACACATCCCAAACACAGAGGTAATGCTATGAATATCACCGAAATTTCCATCAAAAGACCCTCGTTGATCGTTGTTTTATTTAGTTTATTTACACTTCTAGGCATCATCGGATTTATGAATTTGAGTTATGAACTCATGCCCGATTTTGATCAACAGGTAATTACCATTAAAACTCGTTATCCCGGCGCCGAACCTTCTGAAGTTGAAACATCTGTTTCACGTATTTTAGAAGATGCCTTATCTAATCTTGAAGGTGTAGATTATATCGTTACCAAAAGTTTGCCAAATGCTTCTATTGTGATTGTGAATTTGGTTCATGGCAGTGATTTAGGAACTGCAATGCAAGATGCACAGCGATTTATTAACAATAGTTTAAAGGATTTGCCCGCAGCGGTTGATCCACCAGAAATGACAAGTATTTCACCAAACGATTTGCCAATGCTTTCCATCAGTGCCGAAAGTTCACTTTCCGATATCGAGTTCTATCAGTTAATGTCCGATGAAATTGTTCCTCAGTTGCAACAAACCAAAGGTGTGGCTGAAATTACTTTGCTTGGTGGTGTACAACGTGAAATTCAGTTGCTAATAAATCCAGAAAAATTAGCTCTTTACAAACTGAATTTGCTTCAAATAAACGAAGCCTTACTTCGGGGTGGATTAGATATTCCCGCAGGTTCAGTGAAAACGGAAACCGAAAGTAATTCCGTTCGGCTTATTGCGAAGTTTGAAGATCTCCAATCCATCAAAAACGTTCTATTGTCAATGCCTCGTCCTGGCGAACCGGTCTATTTAGGCGATGTTGCTACGGTAGTTGATGCTATTGCGGAACCAAGCTCGATAAGTCGATTTAATGGGAAAGAAGGAATTGGATTACTCATTAAAAAACAGCGAGATGCCAATTCCGTCGATGTTGCTCAAGCTGTTCAGGGCAAATTAGTAGAAATGGGAAATCGGTATCACTCAGAGGGATTAATATTCACGATTGCCGATAACACCACCGATAATACGATTGCAGCCGTTAACTCTGTTGTGTATGATTTAATTTTGGCCGTAATTTTAGTTTCAGCTGTTATGTTACTGTTTTTACACAGTTATCGAAATTCTTTGATTGTAATTGTTGCCATTCCAACTTCGCTGATTACCGCTTTTGCTGTGATGTGGATACTCAATTTTACGCTGAATTTAATGACACTGTTAGCCATGTCGCTAATCGTTGGAATTTTGGTGGATGACGCAACCGTGGTTCTTGAAAATATTCAGCGTCACCTCGATATGAAAAAAAACCGCAGAGAAGCCGCTTTAGTTGGACGTATGGAAATTGGGTTTTCCGCGATTTCTATCACACTTGTGGATGTGGTCGTTTTCTTGCCTATTTTATTCCTGCAAGTCTCTGTGGCCGATATGCTTCAACAGTTTTCTGTGGTAGTTATAACTTCAACGCTCACCTCTTTGTTGGTTGGATTTACCTTAACTCCTTGGATGGCGTCACGAATTGGAAAAGCGGAAGATTTACAACCCACGAATTTTTTCAATCGGTTTTTGCTGTGGTTTGAACATCAAATTGAAAGTTTTACGCACTGGTATGGAAAACAATTAACGTGGGTGTTACATCATAAATTAATCACCGTAATCGGTATTTTTATGTTGTATGGATTAACCGTAGCCATCTTGAAAATGGGAATTATTGGTCAGGAACTCATTGCAACAGGCGATCAGGGAAAATTTCGGATGAATCTGGAATATGATGCGTACACTACATTACGAGAAAATGCCATTCGAAGTCAAAAAATCGAGCAATTTTTATTGCAACAAGATGAAGTGGCTACAGTTTTTGCCAATATCGGCGGACCAAGTTCAGGAATGGGAAGTCTTGGAATTGGCTCAGCTTATAAAACAGAATTAACTGTCCAACTAAAACCGGCAGAAGAACGGGGTTTCAAAGAATCCGAACAATTTATGCAACACATTCGTGAGGCGATGTATCAAGAATTTGCCGGCGTAAAAATTTCGATGGCTACCCTTGGTCTCGTTCCTCGTTCAACTCCAATTGAACTGACTTTAAGCGGTTCTAATTCAGAAATATTGGCGAAAACAGCTCAGGAATTAAAATCCGTTTTACAACAAATTCCTGGCGCAGATAATGTTACGATTTCAACCGAGAGTACCACACCGGAATTACAAATATATCCTGACAGAAAAAAAATGCAGCAATTAGGTTTACAAACCGCCGTTGTGGGCGCAACATTGCGAACAGCCTTAACGGGCAACGACGATGCAAGCTTAACCGAAAATGGTGTAGAATATCCGATTCGTGTTTGGGTTGATCCAAGTTTTCGGGAAGATGCTCAAAAATTAGCTCAGTTCACTTTCGTAAACGGAATGGGTCAACCTGTTCAATTACAACAATTTGCGGAAGTCAAACGTGGAACAAGTCCTTCACTGCTCGAACGTCGCGACCGTCAATCGGCCATAACGATTACTTCCGATGCATTGGGACGTCCTTCGGGAACGGTAGCTGGTGAATTAACTTTCTGGTTAAAAAACAATCCGCTACCCGAAGGAGTTTTATTGCAATGGGGAAGTGATATCAAACGCCAAAACGACAGTTTTTCTGCGCTCGGTTCGGTTTTAGTCATCTCCTTTATATTAATTTACCTCATCATGGTTGCGCTTTACGACAGCTACGTGTATCCTTTTGTGGTGTTATTTTCCATTCCCGTTGCCATCATTGGTGCGTTATTAGCCTTGAATCTGAACATCAGCAATTTGAGTGTGTTCACCTTACTCGGATTAATCATGTTGATGGGTTTGGTTGCCAAAAACGCCATTTTGATTGTGGATTTCACCAATCAGCGAAAAGCAGAAGGCCTACATTATATAGATGCGCTTATTGAAGCCGGAAAAACAAGAATGCGTCCCATTTTGATGACAACAATTTCCATGATAATCGGAATGATGCCAATTGCACTAGCAAGTGGAACAGCAAGTGAGTGGAAAAACGGCCTAGCTTGGGTAATTATCGGTGGACTCACCTCTTCTCTTATGCTCACCGTGTATTTAGTGCCAATTGTTTACGCAACAGTTGATTCCATCAAAGCAAGATTTACCGCTTAAGAGTTATTTTAGAATTATCGAAACTTGCATTTTTTGAAAGTTTCGATAATTTAACTTCGAGAAATACGCAATATTTTTGAGTGATTATGTCAAAAATTAGTTGCCGAAAAACCTCTCATTTTTATCCGATTTAAAAATAACCTCCCAAAAAAAAACACCTATTTTAAACAATATCGATAACTTATGGTAATATAAAATCCTTGTCTATTCTCTTCTTTTGGGTTCACTTCCAAAAAAAAAAAGACTTCTAAAGATAAAAATACCTTTAGTAATTAGGAATTAATATTCCTAATTACTAAATTATATTTAACCAATAAGGCATTATCACATTTTCTTATGAAACCAACTACACTACTAAAACAATCGCTTTTTCTGTTGCTGATGAGTACAGTAGCATGTATGCAACCCTCCAAACCGAAAAAAACGGATACTACTAAAATTCCTGTTAAAGGAGTCATTCAAGCCGAATTAACTTCACCTCCTAACGTTCCAAAACCCGTTGGTAACCGCGAAGCAACCAAACAAATCGTTAAAATGGAAGTTATTGAAACCATAGGCACTATGGCCGATGGTGTCGAGTATATTTATTGGACATTTGGCGGAACCGTACCAGGTTCATTTATCCGCGGACGCGTTGGCGATGAAATCGAGTTTCACTTGATGAATCACCCCAACAATAAATTGCCCCACAACATTGATTTACATGCAGTTACAGGATCTGGGGGGGGCGCTTCATCTTCTTTTGTTGCCCCTGGTCATGAAGTTCAGTTCTCGTTCAAATTGCTAAACGAAGGTATATTTGTGTATCACTGTGCTACGGCTCCTGTGGGTATGCACATTGCTAACGGTATGTACGGCTTAATTTTAGTGGAACCTGAGGGTGGCTTACCTCCTGTTGACCGTGAATATTATGTAATGCAGGGTGATTTTTACACCAAAGGTAAGTACGGACAACCCGGCCTTCAGCCTTTTGACATGGGAAAAGCGGTGGATGAAACGGCTGATTATGTTGTATTTAACGGCTCAGTTGGTGCATTAACCGGCAACAACGCACTAACCGCCAAAGTCGGTGAAAAAATCCGTTTATTTGTTGGAAACGGCGGACCTAATCTCGTTTCTTCTTTCCACGTAATCGGTGAAATTTTCGACAAAGTGCATGTTGAAGGCGGAAGTTTAATTAATGAAAACATTCAAACAACTTTAATTCCTGCTGGTGGTGCAACTATTGTAGAATTTGAAATCAACGTTCCTGGAAAACTCATCTTGGTTGACCATTCCATTTTCCGCGCATTTAACAAAGGCGCTATTGGAATAATTAATGTTGATGGGGAAGAAAATCATACCGTTTATACTGGAAAACAAATGGAAGGTATTTATCAACCTGAGGGCCAAACCATTCAAAATATGCCAGACGAAAAAACGGTGACTGAACTCAAAGCAACTTCTGTTTCTGAACGCATGAAATACGGCAAACAAATATACGATCGCGCTTGTTTTGCCTGCCATCAACCAAATGGTGAAGGAATGGCTGGAGTTTTCCCACCTCTTGCAAATTCGGATTATCTAAATACTGATGTAAATCGTGCCATTAATGCCGTTCTTCATGGCTTAACAGGTGAAGTTATAGTGAACGGTAAAAAATACAACAATGTGATGCCTAGTCAAGTTCTTTCAGATGAAGAGGCTGCTAATGTGTTGACTTATGTTTACCAAAGCTGGGGAAACTCCAAAAAAGAAGTTACTCCTGAAATGGTCAAATCAATAAGAAACAAATAATTATAATTCGTCATCAACCATCATGTCACGTTTTCTGCTGCTTATTTTGCTATTAGTTTTTACCCAAACGGTTAGGGCACAGAAACCGATGGCTCGAATCGAGGGAGGAGCTTTCGCTCCTCTTTTCGGTACTACTAATCAACTCGTTACTGTTGCTTCCTTTTTTATGGATGAAACTCCAGTAACTCATGCCGAATTTCTTGACTTTGTAAAAACATATCCAGAATGGAGAAGATCTACTGTATTACGTCTTTTTGCAGATCAAAACTATCTTAAAACATGGGAATCGGATACCACGTTAGGCAAAAATCTCAATCCTAATGCACCGATAACCAATGTGAGTTGGTTTGCTGCCTCTGCTTATGCCAAAAGTGTAGGGAAACGTCTTCCCACAACCGACGAGTGGGAATTTGTAGCGATGGCAAGTCGTGATAATAAAGACGCACGGAAAGACAGCTTATTTAATGTTTCGATTCTTTCTTGGTATGAAACTCCGAATACATTTACCCAATCTATTCGAAGAACTGAACCCAACTTTTGGGGTGTGTTCGATTTATATGGTTTAGTTTGGGAATGGACTGAAGACTTCAATTCCGTTTTATTAACGGGTGAGTCACGTGGCGACGTGGACTCAAACAATACTCTATTTTGCGGTGGTGGGGCAGTTGGTGCCTCAGATTTAATGAATTATGCAGCTTTTATGCGATTCGCCTTTAAAGGAAGTCTAAAAGCCCATTTTGCAGTACAAAATTTAGGATTCCGGTGTGTAAAATCGGAGAAAGAATCATGAAAATCATACATTTTATCCTCCTAAGTGCTACATTTATTATACTCGGTACTTGCCAAAAGAAAACAGAATCTGCATTTAATATTAACGATTATTTAATTCCGCAAAACGAGGCACTCCCTGAATTATCCATTTTTAATCTTCCTGCCGATTGGGTCAATCAACATGGCAAAGCGGTTAAATTAGCTGATTTTCGAGGAAAACCAACGGTTATGGTTATGATTTATACGAGTTGTCAGGCGGCTTGTCCTCGCTTGACTGCCGATATGAGTTTAATTAACAAACAAATTCCTGAAAAATTAAGAGCTTACACCAATTTTGTATTTGTAAGCATTGATCCACTTGTGGATACGCCTGAAAAAACAACCGAACATTTGAAAAAATATCAACTAAATGGCAAAGAGTGGCATTTTTTAACAGGAACCGAAGAAAACACCCGACAATTTTCGATGATTTTAGGCGTGAAATACAAACAAATTTCTCCCATAGATTTTTCGCATTCGAATACTATTTCCTTATTTGATTTGAATGGAAATCTTGTACATCAGATAAGTGGATTAAATGCTGATAATCAAGAATTGATTGCAAAACTTATCGAATTGGGTAAAATCTCAAAAGAACTTAATTAATTAGAACAATAAACACAATACTTAATAGTATCATGGAATCAAAACAAGAATTAACCGTAGGCCAATGGGTCGCATACAATTATAAAGCTTCCTCTGTATTCAGAAAATATGGAATTGACTTTTGCTGTGGTGGCGGAATTTCTATTCAAAAAGCATGTCAAAAAAAAGGAATCCCTGAAGAACAACTTTTGTTGGAGCTTGAAAACATTTCGAAAGTAAGTGCATCTCAGGAAAATTATAGCAGTTGGGAACTCAATTTTCTGGCTGATTATATTGTGAACACACATCACGATTATGTGAAAAAATCACTACCTGAAATGAGTTTTTATGCTCAAAAAGTGGCTCGTGTTCACGGAGATCGTCATCCTGAATTACTTCAAATTTTAGCGTTATTTCAGGAAATTGAAACAGAAATGACCGAACACATGCAAAAAGAAGAACTCATCCTGTTTCCATTCATCAAAGAAATAGTACTAGCCCATTCAACGGCGCAAAAAATAGAGAAACCAGTTTTTGGCACGGTAATAAATCCCGTTAGCATGATGAAACATGAACACGACTCAGCGGGGCGAATTATGGAACAAATTCAACAGCTTACGAATAATTTTACCCCACCTGATGATGCCTGCACAACTTATCGTGTATTCTTTCAACACTTGGCTGTTTTTCAGGAAGATTTGCACAAACATGTACATTTGGAAAATAACATATTATTCCCTAAAGCTATTAAAATGGAAGCAGATGTTATGAATTAGGATCATGAGCAAATTCTCAAGTTCCACTTTCTGTTAAGTTTTTAGATTGAAAACTTACTAAAAGAATTATCGTCGAATGCAAGCGACTATAACTAGACGAATTGATTCCGAACTCAACAAAATGCTTACGACTTAAGCCGAAAGTACTGGAAAAGCTAAGAGTGAGTTAATTCGAGATGCCGTAAAAAGGCAAATCGCAGTGGAAACTTTTCAACAAATCAATCAAAAATAACACCGTTTGCACAAGTCGCAGGATTCGAGTCTAAAGAGGAGATAATTCAACAAATTTCATGAAAATATTTGCAGACACAAATTTTTTAGTGAGTGCAATATCATCAAAAGGGTTTAGTTCTGAACTTTTTCAATTCATACTAACCCATCATAATCTTCAGACTGGTGAATTTAACCTTATTGAATTACGAAGAATATTTTTGTTAAAATTTAAAGTTCCTCTAAGTATAATTGAGGAGTCGATAAATCTGCTTAGTCAATTTCATGTTGAAAAAATTCCATAGCAAAAAACTGAATATTCTATCCGTGATTCTGATGACGAATGGGTGCTTGCTTCTGCACTTTTAGCTAAAGCAGATATTTTAGTCACAGGTGACAAAGATTTATTAGCATTATCTAAAACAGTAAAAGAACTTCGCATTTTTACACCACGTGAATGCTGGGATTTTTTACACCAAAGCACAACAGTTTAAGCTAAACTCGCAATTCAGACTACTATATAGGATTCCTTTTGTAAACTACATAAATTAAGCTATATTAGTCTTAAATAAATTTTGTAAAGCATGATTACCTCCAAAACCTGCGAATTAGCCATCCGTGCGCTAATTTTAATCGCTCAAGATACTACCAATGAACCCGTTCGAATTTCCAAATTACATGAAGATTTGGAAATCGGTTTTTCCTTTATGACCAAAATTCTGCAACCATTAACACAAGCAGGTATTTTAAATTCGTATAAAGGCGCAAAAGGTGGAATCTTACTCAATCGTAACCCAGAAGAAATAAGAGTAAAAGATGTAGTTTTAGCTATCGATGGTGAACATCTATTTACACGTTGTGCCTTAGGTTTTCCGAAATGTGGCGACCCAAATACTTGTGAATTCCATGAAAAATGGGAGCCTTTACGGGATCAACTCACCGAAACATTTGAGCAAACTTCAATTGCTGAGTTATCAAGAAACACATAATAATCCGTTGGTTTTTTTAAACTTAATTCGTAAACAACACTACAAAATACTTTTATGAAATCCTATATAATGTTTTTATTAACTTTAGCTCTAATTGTGTCTTGTGAATCAGGTCCGAAAAAGCCAAATCTTGAGACAGATGTGTGTGCCAATTGTACTATGATCTTGAGTCAAAAACCGTTTATTTGTCAAACGCACATGGCCGACTCGACTCATTATTTCGAATCCATTGAATGTTTGACCGCCTATTCGATAAAAAATGAGTCTTTATTTCAACTTGAACAAAGTTGGGTAACTCATTTTGGTCCTAAAGCGGAATGGATTCCTTTAAAAAAAGTTCATTTTGTTCGTAGTACTTCAATTCGTAGCCCTATGGGTTTGGGATTGGTAGGATTAACATCTGCACCTGAAGCGGACAAATTTGTTACTGATTATGGCGGCGAAGTTCTTAGCTGGAATCAAGTTAAAAAATTTATAATTAAAGCCTGGTTTTAACATCTTATTTATTAATAATATACTTATGCAAAATTTAACTCACTTCAAACTTACAATACCTGAAACGATTGAAAAAGAGACTACCATTTCAAGAAACTTTTTCAAAGCTGATCACTTCAAAGCCATGATTTTTTCATTTGCAGAAGGTGAAGAACTCAGCGATCACTCTTCAAAAAAACAAGCCGTTTTGCATGTACTATCAGGAACTGGCCTTTTTGAAACGGAGACAGAATCTATTCAATTGGAAGTAAACACATGGATTTCAATTCCTGCTGGAAAAGTTCACTGCGTAAAAGCAGATAAAACTCTACATTTTTTACTCTACATAATCGGTTAACTGCATCCTTTTACATTTACTATGCCAATTGTTACCCGATTTTTTATCAAAACAGGATTTATTTGGTTAGTCATTTCCATGATTTTCTATGGTTTTCAGCAGATCGAACCCACCTTTCGTGTGGCTTATCATCACAGTATTGGTTTGGGTTGGGTCACTCAAATGATTATTGGTGTCGGGATATGGATGTTTCCTCGTTGGAGCAACGAACTACCCAAAGGGCCGATGTGGTTGTGGTGGCTTTCGTATGTAACGTTGAATAGCGGACTTGTGCTACGGCTCGTTTCCGAATATTACTTAGTAAGAATACCTAATATTTTCTCTCCTTTGTTGATTTTTTCTGGTGTACTACTTTGGATTGCCACAATGGCGGCGATTATAGGAATGTGGAAACGTATTAAATTTCGATGAAAGAATAATATGCCAACCGTTAGTATTTTTTTCATTCGCTGGTCACTCATACAACTCGGAATTGCCTCAACAATTGGGCTGATTCTACTTATTTCAAAAGCTACAGGCGGTTGGATGTGGATTTGGAATTTCAAAAATTTGCACACTGAGGGCATGTGGATTGGCTGGATTATCAACTTAGTTTTAGGAACAGCCTGGTGGATTATGCCAAAACGTCCTGATTTCCCCGATAAATATGGTTACGCCTGGTTAGCATGGCTCAGCTTTATATTTGCTCAAATCGATTGGCTATACCGATTTTTCCTCGAACCGAACTTTGCGCCTTTTTTTATACGTCTTACGCCTTTTTTAGCTATACTTTTTTTTGTGATGGGAATTTGGCCACGTTTAAAATACATCATTCATCAACATTAGAAAACAAAAACTTAAGCCTGAATCTGTAAAACTATTTTCTGTGAAATCTAATACTTCCCTTCTGTTTAATTATTTCACTTTTCCCGCACTCATCTATTTATCGGTGACGTTATTAAGCGGAATATGGATTCGGTTACAATGGGTTATTCCCTATTGGGCTTTATTTAACCCCAAATTTGCTATTCATGCACATTCCCACTTAGCCATGCTAGGGTGGTTATTTCCCATTTTATTGCGACTATTGCTACCAAAATCTGCTCCATTTACCATTACATCGAAAATGTTGGTTTTACTTTTACATTTCACAATAATTGCCATGTTTCCGGCATTTCTTTATGAGGGATATGCACTTTGGTCCATAACTTTTTCTTCGTTGTTCATAATTTTCTCTTATATACTTATCTATTTGTATCGCCGAGAATTACAACTTGGTGTTAATATATTAAACTCACTTGCAATCGGATTGTACCTACTCTCTACGGTCGGACCGTGGGCACTTGGGGGCGCAGCTCGTTTTGGCTTGGAATGGCTAACGGCCTGGATTGCTTTTTTCTTACATCTTCAATTTAACGGTTGGGTAACGTTTGCCGTTTTAGCAATTCTTTCTAAGGACACAACGCTTCTACTACCCGCAAAAATAGGCTTTTCGTTGCTTGCGATTGGAACAGTTTTCGTTACACCAGGTCTTATGTACACACAGCTGTCACCTTGGTGGCATGGTCTTGTATATGGAGGAAGTTCTTTTTTAGTAATCGGGGGATTACTTGTATCCTATTTTGCCATCAAAAATTCATCTTTATCTTCTGTAAAAACAGTGTTTGTAAGTTTATTTTTGATTAAAACTTTGTCAATTTCATTTATAATTTTTGACTTTGCTCAGCCATGGATTCATCATATTCATAGTTTTCGGGTCGCTTTTACTCATTTTGTTTTGTTAAGCTGGGGAAGTTCTGTCATTTTGTTCGCGCAATTCGGTTTAACACGTTTTTGGTTACTTTTTTTTGCAGCAGCTCTTTTAAAAGGTTGCATACTTACACTCGATGCTTTTCAATGGATCAATAGTTCAGTTCTTCCATTTTCTCTTCAATGGGTATATATAGTTCTTGGCGTTTTGCTTTTGATATCTTTGTTCGGTTTAATCTATCTACATTTTGTATCAAATGTTACTGTACGTTACCGATTTAGTTCCTTATCTTTGAAGGGTATAGATGAGAAGAATTAAATCCATAGTATCCCTTTTTTTTTTGGTTCTACTAGTGTGGAATCTTGCTGGTTGGTGGTTGTATCCAATTTCAAGCTCTATTTTTAGTAACACCTTTTCGGGTGAAGCCTGTTGTAATGGCGCCGAAATTTGTTGCTGTACAAGTGCTGGAGCCGATGCTTGTTATTGCCTTCCTAGTGAGATTCATGACGATTCTGAAAACTCTGATAAAACGTTAGTATGTGGAATTTCATCTCCTGATGATAGAAATCATCCCAACGAAAAAGGAACTTTTACTTTTTTAGATATCCGCGTTTGTATTCCTGCTATTTCGTTGTGTTCTCCTTTTTTACACTCGACCCGAACCTTACCTAGTTTAATCTCATTCCTACATTCAGCCTACCTTTCAGATGTATTAAGACCACCTGAATTTGTTTAATCCACTAATTTATTACATTCCTTCGTTCAGGTTAAGGATATTCGTTCTAGAGAACGTTTACCATTCTGTCTTATTTATGCACTCAATTCAACATGCAGTATGTTGAACTAACTGAGTAATTTTCTACTTAGAAAATGTGTGTACATCTTAACCTAATCTTAGGGTAATTCATTCGTAATTCCATTTAAACCTACATTATAAATTCATTGAACTTGTTTGCAGAACATTGTTCTTGTCTAATAATTTTCTACACCTTAATTAAATTTTTGGGCAATTAAATGATAGACTAATTAAATGATTTTAAAATAGGTCTTATTTTGTTTGATTCATGGATTACAATTTAATCTTAACCCATTCTCTTTCATATTGACTTTTTCTCTAAATGAAAAACCTTCGCAAACTATCATTTTTATTGATTGCAGGACTTCTTGTATTCGTTTCTTCCTGCTCAGACAATAACTCAAATACGAACTCAGATATCGAACTCATCGCCATTTCCTCCGTTAAAAGTGGAGATTTTACCGTTCAACTTGAATCTGAAAAATTACTTGAAACTGGCTATAACAACTTGTATTGGTCGGTTTCTAAAGGAAACGAGCGTGTTCAACTCGATTCTGTAACGTTTAGTCCCATTATGGACATGACAACTATGAAACATTCATGCCCAAAAGGAAATCCTACAAAATCTAATACTTTGGATCGTGCCTTTGAAACTTATGCCGTTTTTATAATGCCAAGTGGAGAAATGGGTACTTGGTCAATTTCAGTTCATGCTTATTTAAGTTCTCGCGAACATATTGAAGCTGACCTTCCTGTTTATATTGCGAACTCATGGCGTTTACAAAGTGCGACCATAAACGACACCAAGTATTTTGTAAGTTGGGTGAGTCCGGTAGAACCTTTCGTTGGAAAAAATACCGTCAAACTTATGCTTCATAAAAAAATGACTATGATGAGCTTCCCCTCTACCGATGATTTTGCCTTATCGATGTATCCATTTATGGATATGGGAGCCGGAGAAGGTCATTCCGCACCTTTTGAACAACTTACTGCAAAAGGAAATGGTGTGTTTGAAGGATCAATTAGTTATAGTATGAGTGGTGATTGGCAAATAACGGTCACCCTTGGCACCGATCCAACTACCACTAAAGATGTTGTTTTTAACATGAATGTAATTTCTAAATAATGAGCGTACTCCGAAAAATAGTTTTTAGCAAAATATTCGTCGAATTCGTAGTATTTGGAAGGGTATAAACCTAAAGAATTGACTTTTTGGAGTGGACTCAATAATGGAAACAAACTGAAGCATAATTTGTGAAATTGATATTTTCACGACTATGCCATTCAGTATTTTTTAAACCGCACAAAAGATAATACGTTTTACATTAACCCAGAACCAAAATATGTGTCTTTTGTTGCGGTACTTTTTCGACATTAAAAAGTTCTCAAATAATCTTTAGATAAGAATAGAAATGCTTGGATTATTATTTTTCCTATTTTTTTTCCAGCAGACACAAGAGATATTTTTAGTGGATTCATCCACAAAACAACCTGTTTCTGATGTTTATGCCTTAACAGAATCTGGACGAGTTTTAGTAAGTTCAAACGCTGGAAAAATCACTGTTGCTGAAAAATATACTCATCTTACCTTGAGTCATTTAAACTATAAAACTGAACACGTTTTAGCTCCTTTTCCTAATACCATTTTTCTACATGCTCAGGCTACAATCGGTGAAAGTATTTTAATTATTGGCCAATTAGAACAACAAGCAAAACTAGAATCTTACCATGATATTTCGATTAATCAAGCTGTTGAAAACCAATTACGTTTAATCGAAGGTATTGATTTAATTCAACGTGGAGCTTTTGGGCTTGAACCCGTAATTCGAGGCTTGAGCGACCAGCGTATAAGTGTCTCTATTGATGGAATGCGAGTGTATTCGGCTTGCACAGACAAAATGGATCCGCCAACAGCTTACATAGAAACTGGAAATTTATCTCAAATCGAACTTAATCGCACTGCTAATTCCGCAACCGAATCAGGTTCTTCCTATTCGGGTTTACATCTAAAAACTCAAAAAGCACGTTATTTACAAAAAGATGTTCAATTTAGTTCAGGTGCTCGCTATCCTGATTCCTATCGTTTTTTCACAGCTTCAAGCAATATTGGTGGAGAGAATCAGGCTTTGCGATTTACGGTTTCTAATAAAACTGCGAACGATTTTACAGACGGAAATGCTAGAGAATTACCAGGCTCAGGATATTCAAAACTCAACACCTCACTTAATCACAGACTTCTATTTAATCAAATTCAAGTTTCTACCAATCTCATTTATGATGATGCTTGGAATGTTGGTTTTCCGGTTTTATTGATGGATGCTACTCGTGCAAAAGCCTTCATGATTCGCCAAGAATGGCAAGTTGTAGAACCATCAAAGTGTTGGCATGGATTTTCTGGTATGTATTATTACAACAAAGTTGTTCATAAAATGGATGATTATTCCAGAGATGTGACTTCACGTAATATTATGAAAAACATGTACATGCCAATGGAAGGAACAACTGAAACCATGGGCGGAAATCTGAATTTTAGTGGTTTATTTCATGGAAATACAAATTTGAATATTGAACTCATTCAGTCAGAAGCAAATGGTTTTATGCTGATGGAGCCTTTAGACGCAACAATTGAGCCGATGTATCTCGATAATCTTTCACAGGTTTTCACAAGAGAAGTTAAATCTGGATTCCATTGGCAAAAATTACTTATACCAACCTTACAAATACGCACTGATCAATCTCTTTCTTTGAATTCAATTATCAGTACTGATGCCAATTATCGTTCTTATTTCGAAGAATTATATGCCAAAGAAGTAAGGAAAGATTTACGAGTGGGACTACTTTCTCAAGCATCCGTTCATTATCAAGTAAATGAACCGTTTACTATTTCGTATATACTTGCTTACGGAATCCGAAATCCCAATCACAATGAACGCTTTTCTCATTATGTCTATAATTATACTGATGGGTTTTTCTACGAAGGAAATCCGTTTTTAAAAAATGAACAAAGTTTGGTTCAAGAAATCAATTTTCAAGCAAATTTCGAATCGCTTAATGTAAAGTTAAATCCTTATTACCGAACGTTTAACAATTATATTGCCGGGATTCCCGCTCCAAAAATCAGTTCTGATTTCTATTCGTTCATGACCTATTCAACTATCGGAAAAGCCAAACTTTACGGATTCGATTTTCGAGCTATTTTTTGGATAACAAAAAATTTAGAGTTTGATAATCGCATTAGTTACACAAGAGCTACTTTTGATGATTTGAACGAAAATATGCCTTTTATTTCCCCTTTAAACGGAGTTAGTAAAGTTCATTTTTCATGGAAAAGCAGTTCCTTTATTACAACATTTGAGTGGTCTGCAGCCCAAAGAAATAGTGCTAAAACCTTAAGTGTTGAAGACGAGTCGAGTGCATTCCTACTCATACATTCTGAGCTACTTTGGTCTTTTCCCAAATTAAAAACAAAACTTAGTCTAGAAGTTCAAAATATTTTTGATTCTTATGTAATAAGACATACTAGCATTGGAAATCTCCCCGATCGTGGTAGAACGTTTGCTTTCAGTATTCAAGTAAACCTATAAGTTCTTTAAAGTCCTATTATTTTTTTACTTAAGTTTTTTCTTAGTGACTAATTTAGAGTTTTTCTACCAATTGCCCTTTCCTTTAAAACAGTTAATTCAAATAAATTACTCAAATTCGGACTTGGACTTTTTGTAAAGTTTATTAATTTTTTAAAAGGTTCAATTTTGCAAAAAATAAAAACAAGAATCTAAAGGCAACATATAGTTCTTATTTCACATACGTCATTTTGTCATGCTGGGCTCCGACCCAGCATCTCAGCCTTTGAACTAAACTATTCAAAAGAACTAGCTTATGGCCTAAAAAAAGTTTGGACAGAGATAGCACTTCGTGGTTCTACGAATCGTATCGGGGCATGGGATGACCTTTATTTTGCATAAACCAGTGAAATTTGCTAAGAAACGAAGACCAAATTCAAATAAATTAGGTTCAAAACGAAAAATCGAGTTTGTGGTGCACGCCTATTTAAATCGTGTACTTTGATGATTCTTTCATTATTTACCTGAGTTTAGGTTAAGAATTATGGTTAAAAATTTAGCATCAAACAAGAAAAAACAAAGAACAACATCATTTATCTTTGCTTACATTAATTAGTATCATTGACGCTCAATAAAGGGGCTACGAAGCGAAAATTAGCATGACGAATTCAATTACCCATTTTGGATTGTACAAGGTTATCTAGCTTCAATTTCTGATGAAGCTATTAGATTTAATCCTAAATCTTAAAAATTTAAACGCTATTTTATAATTTTGAAGTACCTATATTGAAATACTTATCTCAATTTAAGAGTACGCTACCAACACCAATCGTAAAAAAAGCATGCGCTTTTTAGTTTTATTGCTTATCTATTTAAGTTCACTTTTTGGAAATAGTGCCAACTCGCAGCACTTGTCTAAAAAAGCATTATTGAAAATGCAAACCCTAGAAATGAAGCGAAAGCAGCATGAACGTGCCTTAGAACTTTTACGCTTGTACAATCCTGAAGGTCTAGAAATTGTTCAATTGTATGAACAGGCTCCAAAACGCTTTACATTTCCAGGGCACACTATCAATATTACTGAAAACAAAGACTTTACAGAATATTTTGAAAATGATACGGACAAAGCCATTATCGATGACCTTGGAAGTGTTGTACATGAAATGAGCCATGGTTTTATTCGAGTTATGGCTTATGATTACATGCTAAGAAATGGACTTTCTCCAAAAGATACCTACCATTTTTATTATTTAAGCCAAACGGAGCAGATTCCAGTTAAATTAACTCCTGTTTTTCCAGCTTCAAAATTAACAGGGTCTATTCCTTCTAAAATGCAAACGTTTAGATATAAATCGTATATAGAAGGAAATTCAAGCACGCAAGATGAAGGTATTTATGGACTGTTAAATGAACTTGTTTGTTATTATCACGATTCCAAAACTAGTTTTTTTCTGCATAATTATTATAACGATACAAACCAAATTTCCCCTGATTATTGGCTCGACTACATTTCTACCAATGAAAGTACCATGCATGCCTATTTGGAATTCACCTATTACATTTTAAAATATATTCAGTATGCGAAAGAGTACGAACCTTCTGTTTATAAAGGAATTATGCGGAATACTAATTTTAAATTTGTTTTTAATTCCGTGGAACATAAGTTTATGCAACTTAGAAACGAATATTACATGATTCGTACCAAAATAGCTGATCGTTTTCAAAGTAGAGGTTTTAATGTGCATATTGATGACGAATTTTACACCATTGGTTCTCGAAGCATTGGAATTTTCAGAGCTGAGTATAAGCATATTGAAGCGGAATTAAGAAAACCCGAAATGCAAGAAATTATGGAATCGCTTAAGTAAAATAATAGTAAGTAAATACAACTCACAGTCCTTTTTAAGAATATTATTTTGAAAACGTCTTGCTTTTCATCAAAATTAAACGTTGTTTTCAATCGGAATTAAATCACATTTAACAATTCTTTATGGCTAAATCAACCTATGACTATACAATTGGTATTGAAGAAGAATACATGATTGTTGACCCAACAACTGGTGAATTAACATCGGCTTCGGCTTCTTTAATTGAAGATGGGAAAAAACGATTAGGGAATTTAATTTCTACTGAAATGATGCAATGTCAGGTTGAAATTGGGACTCCAGTTTGCCACAGCCTTCAAGAAGCTCATCTACAATTGATTCATATTCGTAAAGAAGTTTCAGATTTAGCAAATTCAAGAGGTTTGGCTATTATAGCAGCAGGAACACATCCTTTTTCAAAATGGGATCAACAAAATATTACATCACATGAACGTTACCACGGTATCGAATTAGAAAATCAGATTCTTGCTCGTCAGCTTATTATTTGTGGAATGCACATGCATATCGGCATTGAAGATCAGGAATTACGTGTCGATTTAATGAATCAATTGCGTTATTTCTGCCCTCACCTGTTAGCGCTTTCAACAAGTTCACCCATGTGGGAAGGCCATGATACAGGGTTAAAATCATACAGATGCGTGATATTTGAACGCTTTCCTCGTTCAGGAATTCCACCATCGTTACGTTCCTGGAATGATTATCAAGAATATTTAGATGTAGCCATTTCAACAAAATCGATGGATGAGCCCACAAAAATCCGTTGGGATATTCGTTTATCACCAAGATACCCGACCTTAGAATTCAGAATTTGTGATGTTTGTACTCGTGTTGAAGATGCCATTGCTATTTGCGGCTTAAAAGTCGCCTTAGTTGCGAAACTACTTAAGCTTAGAAAAAACAACATGCAATGGCGTGAATACAGAAAAGAACTGATTCAAGAAAACAAATGGAGAGCTGTTCGTTATGGTTTAACAGGAAAACTTATCGATTTTGGTAAAAAGAAAGAAATCAATGCTAAAAAACTCATCTTTGAATTACTCACTTTTGTGGATGACGTAGTTGATGATCTTGGAATCCGTGATGAAGTATCTCACATTCATCAAATATTAACTGAAGGAACTTCAGCGGAAAGACAATTAAGAGTTTTCAAAGAAGAAAAATCTGCAAAAGCAGTTGTTGATATGCTAATTAAGGATACCCTTTTAGGTATTGAGTAAATTCGATTAAGAAACTCTGTCATTTGCTAAGCTTTGGCAGAGTTTTAAAAACCAGTAAAGATTACATCAATTGCAGAAACTATATCATAGTGTAAATCTTCTTTGTTTTCAACAAATTGTTTTAGCTCATTCTTTTGGATTGTGGACATAAAATGAGGAAGAATTACAGCTGTTTTGCCTAAAACTTCAGTTGTTATGGTTATTTTGGGAAGTGCTGAGATAAAAATACTTGATAAGGCAATTGGAGCAACTACAATAGTTTCAAGGTGATTTAATAATACATTTTGAAGTATAATTAAATAGGGATATACATCCGAACTTTCTGAGTTTTCATTAACATAAACATCAAACTGTTTCTTTAAAACAAACGCTTATTCTTATTTAAAAGACCATTTGTATTAACGAAAGAATTAGAATAATCAATTTCTGTTTTAAATTTATTCACACAACTTTCCTCATCTCTTTTTAATTGATTAGAATCAGTATGATTAGATTTCGAAATTATGTTTGTACTTTTTTTAGCTTTAGTTTTCATAAGTATCAGTTTGTCTTTTAATTTTACTAAAAACTTTTCTTATTTGAAATTATTTTTAACCTCTCCTAGCTTTTCAAGCTCTTGCAGAGTTTTAAAAAAACATCAAGTGTTTCAGTTGGCAATTTTACGGGTTCATCACTAAATAAGGATGCAGAAAAAGCTAAATCCATAAAAATTCGAGTTTGATGGAGTAGCAAATAGAGATAGCCATCATTCAAGACTAATGTAACATCAGACTTCCACAATTTTTGAATTGTAACTACTGTAGATTTTATTTCTTGAATTTGTTTTAATTTCAAATTTCCGATCAGTGCAAGTTTAACGCCATTCTGTGTTTCAATAGTCACGTTTGCATCAATCCCCAAAAAAGTTGGTGCATTTAGTTGTGTGCTTATTTTAGTAAATACAGATTCATCAGAAACTTTTGCTCCAAAAATTGTCCCTTTAAAAATGGACTTAATTTCAATTTCTGTTTTTCCTGGACGCTGATTAACATGTTTCGTTTTAAATTCTGCCTCAGCAAGCTCTAATTCAAAATTCCCATTCTTAAAAGAGTAAGAATCGTCAATTGAAGCTGAATGAAATTCAAAAATGAATAAAGGGAAAGCTCTTTCTAAATCAAAAATATCTATACCGGGATGTGCTTCTTTTTGTGACTCTTCACCAGATATAAATAACTTACTCAGCGCAGGCCATCTGTGACGCTCATTTTTTTTATAATTGCTATCCCATTTCGATAATACCCAACTTACGATTCGCTCTGAATATTGAACTTCATATTTAGTAATGGGAATTGACATAATTACCGATATTATTCCTATTCCACTAAGCACCGGAAAATGAAGAGCCCACCTTAGTATAAAATTAAATCCATTTTTAGTAAAATCGACCGAATCAAAAGTAGCAAATGATATTGCCCATGCAAGACCAAGAATAAATACTAGCAGTAATACAGCAAAACTTTTTCGAGATGAATCAGAAAGTTTGACCTGAGGCAGAATTCGGTCGATCTTCGCCAAAATGGTATCTTTCAAATTCGAATAAATAATAAGCGATAGAATTAGAGTTATAAATGCAATAATACCATAAGCAAAGTAACTCTCAATATTCATAAATATGCGAAAAATGGATAGAAACATCGATGAAAACAAAGAGAGAAGTAAAAACTCTAAGCCAATTTTTATAAACTGAAAAATGTAGGCAACTTTTCGAAGTAGCTGCAAGCCTTGAATCCGATCCGATTCAAATGAATATTCCTGATAAATACGATTTTTATCTAGCATAATCGCAATATACTCGAATGGGAAAGAATTTTTGTCATCTCGACCGGAGATGAGGACAAAAAATAAAGCCCAAGGAATTGCACTTTAACGAATCGAGTGGAGAGATCTTCGAAATAAAATGCGAAATGAATAAGAAGTAATAAACATTAATCACAACGCAAATGGCATTGCTATTAAGTCAACCCGTAATAAAACGGAAGATCCCTCGACTCCGCTCGGGATGACTTTTTTTATTTCTATTTTTATTATAAAAATCCCCTGTCATCTCGACCAGAGATGAGCCAAAGAATCAAGCCCAAGGTATTGCACTTTAACGAATCGAGTGGAGAGATCTTCGAAATAATACAATCATTTGCCAATGAGAAAATAAGAAACAGCCAAATAATTCAAATTTGAGCTTACTAAAAAAAGTGTTCTTCAACAAAATAATCAGCGATTGCACACAATTTGAAATAGTGTTTAAACATAAAAATCGACTTTATAGTACACTAAATTTTACTTAAAAAAACTCCCATCCTAACAGAATAAGCCTCAAACCAACTCGATCAATATGTTCTCTTAAATTAGAATCTAGCTTTTCATTATACAAGACCACATCAAAATAATAGGGTAATAGTGTTTCTTCATTTAACCAATACTCTATTTCTCTTGCTTGATCATTAGACATATTATCGAAGATTGCTAAATCCACATCAGAACCGCGTTTGTGTGTTTTTTTTGCCCTACTTCCGAATACAAAAACATCTTTTAGACCGAAACGATTTAATGCCTCGATAAGTAATCGCATTTCTTCATCGGAAAGTCCAATATCAGATTGTTGTAGTGTTGTCAAATTCATCTTTTAATGCTTTAAGTAATGGCAAATAGTGGTTTATAATTGATTCGGCTACGGTTTCTGCAATGTTTTCATTGTACGTGTGAACGGTTAAGTTCCTGTCATCTAAAGCTTTCATCCAAAGTAAACCATCTTTGATATATCCTTCTTGAAATGCTTTTTTAACTGCGTCTTTTGGGCCTTTAATTCCAATAAAACCTTGATCTTCCAAATAATCTTTGAGCAATTTCCAAGCTAATTCAATACTCATTTCGTAAAACTGAATCAGACCTGCTCGTTCCGCCACGGAAAGATTTTTAACTGAAGCGGTATCTTCTAAAAGCTGATATGCTTTTTTAAATTGATCAAATCTTTGCTGCCATCGAATATCATTCATTTTATAATGTATAAAAAAGAGCGTTTATAAAAAATTTAGTTTAATCTATTTTTCACCAGTTCAAACCTTAGAAAAATATTTCACCCCTCGCAATCCTTCAAAATGAGCATCTTGTGTGAATAATTCTGCTTCATACGCTTGAGCTGTGGCATAAATTAGACTATCAGCCAAAGGAAGACGGTGTTCTGAAGAAAGTTGTGCTGCGAACAAAGTTAGTCCCGCAGTTAATTCAATGACTTGCCCTTGCTGCATAGCCATTATCGCTTGCGAGGCTTTATCAGAACCAATTTGATGATTAATTTTTCTATAGACTTCGTATAGGGTAATTACCGGAACTAAGAGGTTTTCAGTATCTAAAATAGCTTCTCTATAATTAAATCTATTAACTGTACCTGCAAAATATTCTAACCAACCTGAAGAATCTACCACTATCACAATCGATCATCCTCATCTCGTTCGATAGTTGTATCTATTCCTTTTAGAAATCCTTCATAGTCTTTTATTGGTCTGCTTTTACTTACTTGAAGCATGTTTCCAATACTTAGAAATTCGATTTGATCTCCTTCTTTAAATCCATGTTTTTCACGAATTTCTTTTGGAATTACAATTTGAAATTTAGATGAAAGAATTGGCATAATCGTTTTTTGAATTCACATTTCTTACTAAATGTAATTTATTCTTACGTTTCAGGCAATTGTAAAACAATGAATTTTTATTTTCGATTAAATGAACTAATAATTGGAGTTCGGGATAAAAATAATTAATTATAAATAGGCGTAATTTTGCTTTTTGGCACATTAAATCAATTTGAAATGCGATTTAACGATACTTTTTCATCAAAATCCCCCTTTAAATATCTTGTGTCTTTTTTAGCCTATTAGATTTGAGCAAAAGGGAGTTTTCTTTCTTATCCCGAACTCAGGTTAATAACCCAAACAGATTCCTACTTAAAACACTTTAAAAATCAGCATATTCGCCTCAATCATCATTTCCAAATTGTAACAAATTCTCAACTTAACCAAGTTGGTCAAGTTTATTATCTTAATTTCATGAAAACAAAAACCGTTGCAGAAGTTAAAACCCATCTTTCGGCTCTACTAAAAGAAGTAAAGAGTGGTTCGGAAATTGGAATCACTTTTGGGAAAAGCAAGGAAACTATAGCCGTAATTATTCCTGTTAATAAACATCAACGTTTAAAAAATGGCGGATTTGGAATCTTAGCAGGAAAAGTGAATTATGAAATAAAACCTGATTTCAAAGAGTCTGAAAATGATTTTTTAGGTACATGACTTACTTAATTGATACCCATTATTTATTATGGTTTTTTCTTGATCCTGGAAAAATTAGTTCCCATTTACAGGATTTGTTTTTAAACGAGCATATCCCCATTTATTATAGCCCAATAAGCCTTTGGGAAATTTCTCTAAAGTATGGTAAAGGCAAATTGGTTCTAGAAGGAATTACACCTGTTGAATTGTACGAAATTATTGAAGATAGCAGATTACAATGCTTGGCTACCTCAAATCTTGTATTCGTTGGAAATTATCAATTGCCAAATTCTCATCTCGACCCATTTGATCGATTATTATGTTATCAAGCCATTCGACACGATTTTACTCTTATAAGTGTTGATTCCAAACTAAACGCATTCAAAGACTTTGGGCTGAAACTTTTGAGTTAATACCAATTTTTAATTCACGATTTATCTTAACCTGAATTCGGGATAAAAATTGACACATAAATATTAGCATCTATCCAGAAAAACAACGGAAACCGTCATTTCACTAAAAAGTGAAAACTCGAATTTAACCCATAATTAGGCAAAGATTCCACTTTTCAGTGGAATGACGATATTAATTTAAACTGTTTTTCATATTTATTTCTTATTCCGAACTCAGGTTATTAGTATTGACAATAAAAAACAGGAACAGTCTTTTCCAAGAATGTGCCTGTTTTTATTCAATATATACTGCTCAATTACTCTTTCACATACATCAAAAACTCAGTCGCACCTAAAGTAAACGACATTTTCGTATCCCCTTTAATGGTCGATTTTTGACCTTGGGTTTTAATTCCTTTTTTGTGGCTTACAGTAATATTCCCACCAATGAGTTTCCATTTTCCATCCGGCATTTTGATGTCTTCGAAAGTAGCCTTAGAATCGGAAACGTTCATCAAGACTAACACTTTGTTATCAACAAAATAGCCCAATAGTGAAGAGTTTTCAGGTGTGATGAACTGATAGTATCCCTCAGGAATTCGGTCTGTATTTTTAAATACTTTTCCATACTCAGATTTTCTAAACTCAATTAAACCTTTCCAAAAATGGTACATTCCTAAGAAATCAGATTTTGAGCTTTTTTTTCCTTTTTTAAGACCAACGGTTTCCCAACGGTAACGATTCGCCTCACGCATATTATAGGTATCTCGTTTCCCGTGCAGATAAACTTTCGTCTTTTTCATATCAGCCATTTCTTTCACGGTTTCTTTTAATTCCGCACTACCTTTACTTCTGAGAATTTCAGTTCCTCCATTAAGCACTAAGGGGCCTTGTGCAGTAAATAACAAAGCGACTGCGAGTTTAACTCGATCTTCCATCACACCATTTAATCCATTCCAATCAGATGTGGCGAATTGATCGGCTAAGGTCCAGTTATCGTGAATATCTAAGTAATTAATTCCACTGTGAGGTGTTTTTTCATCCGTAAAATAATTTTGTAAGGCTAAAGTAACTTTTTCGCGCTCATTAAAGTTACCACCTGAAAATCCTCTTTCTTTCCAAGGTTCAGGATTAGTTACATCTAAAAACGCACCGCCTTTTACTGCATTTCTGAAATCATCATTAAAAAAGGTAATCGGCGAATCGGATTTATACCAATCCCAATCCGGATTATTCTCATATTCAGGGTCGTTTGAGCCAATCCAAGGCTCTCCATAAAGAATTTTATCTTCGCCAATCGCTTTTTTTAGAGCAATTAAAGTTTGTTCATCCACTTGTCCGGCTAAATCGATACGGAATCCATCAATTCCAAATTCTTGAATCCAATGCTGACACTGATCAATAAGCCAACGCTGAACCATTGGGCGATTTTCTGTTTTTACTTCATTTCCGTATTCACCAATGTGTTCAAGATTCTTGGTTCTGTAATAATAAACTTTATCAATCCCATTAAAATTGAAATAATAATTATTTCCACCGCCGTCCATGTTTTCACCGGTATGATTCGGAACTATATCGATAATTACAGCAATTCCTTTATCATGAAAAGCCTGAACTAAATCACGGAATTGATTGCGTTCTTCACCTGGTTTTGTGTCTTTCTGGCGGAATTTGCTTTCCACTGCTTGAACATGAGTCGTTCTATAACCCCATTGATAATTCTCTTCTGCAATTCCAGCGGCCTTCATGAATTCATCATTTTCAAAAGCAGGTTTCCACCATGCGTCAGGATAATGTAAAAACTCTTGCATGGGTTGTAAGTGAACGGTGTTAATTCCTAAATCAACGAGATAATCGAAGCCGATTTTTGCGCCGTTTTTGTTTTTCAAACCCGGTTTTATCATCGCAGGAATCGTTCCTTTTAGGTTTTCTGAAACAGGAAGATTATCGGTAAAATCTTGAACGTGAACTTCATAAGCAATTACATCAGAAAGAGCTGGAATTCCACCTTTTACTGCGCTTGCAGGTTTTGTGCGTTCCCAAACCATTGAACGTCCCCAAGCGCCATCGTTAACTCTAGAATACGGATCACTTACGGTTTCATTTATTTGATCAAAAAAGTGATTTCCGGGTTCATCAAAACCATATACGGAGAAATCGTACCAAGTTCCTTTTAAATTTCCATCAGCAAAAAATTCCCAAACGCCTTTTTCGTCTACGTTCATTTCCACGGTTTTCATAGCATCTGATTTCTCATCTTTATAAAAATGAAGTTTCACAGAAGTAGCACGGGGAGCAAATAATCTAAACGCCGTTGATTTCCCATCATCAGAACTATTCGCACCTAATTCTTTATCAGAATACAAAGTTCTGAACCAACCATCGTAACGAGCAACAGATTTTAATTTTGCTGAAGGAATTTCTAAATAATACACTCTTCGTTTATCAAGCGCTACAGATGTTGTGATAATCGATTTAGTGGCATCATTTGGAAGAACACCTGTTACTAGAATTTCTTCGCCTTTGGCATTCATAAGTTTATAATCTTTAGGATTGAATGAACGCTCAATTCCTTTAGTGATAGCTACAATACTTCCATTTTCAAGAATCTCTGCTACTAAACTTGGCGGCGTTACATTGTGCATAAATGCTAAATTTCCATTTTTGATATTTGTAGCTGCGCCATGTGGATCAAGCCAATCCCCTTTATCTATTCTGAATTTAAATTCTGCACCCGGTGTAATTTTTTCATACTTGGGATTAAATAATGCAACAGCCCAATAGC
>CAZNTR010000007.1:0-49836 GCA_964575925.1 uncultured Chitinophagales bacterium | reverse complement strand
GATTTAATGCTATACGAAGAAAGTCTGAAAATTTATAAAGACATCTATAGCGCAGTTGAGTATTCAAGAAACGAGGGTAGAAACGATGGTAGAAACGAAGGCAGAATAGAAGAGCGTATAAGCATTGCTGAAAAAATGATAATGCAGCATTTTGAAACGGATGTTATTATGCAAGTAACCGATTTAAGTAAAGAAGAAATTGAAGCCTTACGAGTTAAAGAATGAAAGTCTTAGAAAAAACGTTTCGCTTATTCAAATTGATAAATCGTGGAATAAAATTAATATAGTAGCAATCTGAGGTTGTTTTTTGTCTATTTAAATTTGTGAATCTAGAATTCATTGACATTTCTAATTCGAACAGAAGAAAATTCGAAATCATTTTTTTGGGGATTGTGATAAAATAAAAAATGTATATCCTAAATTATCTAAACACCACAAATGTGGAAAAAAAACTTGGAAAACTGCGCAAAATTCGGTTAATTTAATTTATTGTGGTATTAACTTGTAAGCGCTTACATTTTGAAGTGAATTACAAGAATAGACAATAATGGTTGGTTAGCTTTTTTTACAACATGAATTTCGTTATAAAACACACAAGAAAATGAGCTTATATTTATTAAAAACAAGTACATACAGTTTAATATGCAATTTATTATTAGGAGTATCAACGATATGAAATCAAAAGGTTTACTACTTTTATTGCTTGGGATAACTGTGGTGATTTTGACAGGGGACTTGTCCTTTGCTCAACCTCCACCACCAGCACTTCCTCAAGATGTAACTCAAGCCCCAATTGATGGCGGACTAGGTTTATTAGCCGCAGGCGGAGCCGCTTATGCCTGGCGCAAAATTAAAACCAAAATGAAAGGGTAATTTGATATGAAAAAGTTACTGTTTTTAGTGATGATGATGGTCGATCCTTTGGTTTTAAATGCGCAGAATGGAATAATTGGGTCAGGATTTACTGCAGGATGGACAACTGATGCTGATAATGAATATTTTTCAGAGGCTCCAATCGGCTCAGGTCGAATATTAACAGATGTTGCAAATGGCACAGGAAATCAATATTTCAGACTATTAAAAGCTTGGAACTCTGATGATAATACTCAATATGGTCCTTTAAATGATACAGATACCGAAATTTCATTTGGATCTAAAATTACAGATATTCATGAAACAACAAATGGAGCATGGTATACAAATGTAACATCAGTTTCAGATAATTATATTATTAGAACGGCAGCTGCTGGAGATCCACCTAGTCCAATGGAATTCGTTGTATTTAGAATCCAAGGTGATGTTCAAACGATTTCATCGCATGCTTCACCTGGCACAATTACAAGTGGGGACGCAGCAACAATTAACCTTACTACCTCAGGTACCAGTTCAGGTCAAGGTTTTTATTTAGTTTATTCAGACGACGATTTTTCAACAACCTCAATTTTGGAAATGACTGGCTCAGATTCATCATATTCTGTCGACATATCAGCAGATGTAAATACTTCTGGGAAGACAATTGAATATTATTTTATTTCATCTGGAAGTGGCTTAATTATTGAAACTACTGACGTTGATTTATTTACAATCAGCTTATTGAATAACTCCAATAATAATTATTCTTATTCTACAACATCTCCTGCTCCAGATACAGCCCCAACGTTGCTAACATTAGCAGATAATGCTACTGATGCCTCAATTTATCCTACATTTACTTGGGAATCTGTCACGAATGCAACAAAATATAGAATTCAAGTTTCAACAGTTACAGATTTTTCAACAACTGTTGTTGATGATACTACCGCAGGTTTGACTTATACTGTTTCAACTGCTTTAGCTGCAAATACAGAATTATATTGGAGAGTTAGAGGTCAATCAACTGAAGGTGTTGGGCCTTTTGCGACTTTTAGAACATTCACAACTGGATCAGGTGTATTTACAGTCTATTATAGTAATCCAAATGAATGGACAGACGTTTACATTCATTATTGGGGTGGAGCAGAAGGAACTTCATGGCCCGGTCTTACAATGACAGCTCCTGAAGGTGGTAGTCCTTGGTATTCTTACGATGTTCCTGAAGATGTAACGAACATGTTGTTTCATAACAACGATGGTTCACAAACATTAGATTTAACTCGTTCAACAACTGGTTATTTCAATGGCTCAGATTGGTCAGACACCGATCCATTTATCCTCTCAACAGGGCCAACTTTAACATCACCGTCTGACGAAGCAACTGATATTGGTGTTAATACAACATTAACATGGGATGCTTTAGAAAATGCAACAGCTTATATCGTAGTAGTTGATGATAATAACGATTTTGCTTCTCCTTTAGATTCTACCGTTGCTACAAGTCCTTTTGATCCAACAGGTGATTTAGCCTATAGCACTACCTATTACTGGAAAGTACGTGGAAATAATTATGCTGGAAACAGCGATTGGACTTATGCAAGTTTTACCACAGAAGCTCAAGCAAATGGTTTATCAATTGCTGATGGAGACTGGTCTTCAACCTCAATATGGTCAAACGGAGTTGTTCCAGCAAATATTGATGTTACGATATCACACAGTGTAGTTTTAGATCAAAATGCAACTGTTTCCAATATCACAATCGAAGATGATAAAACCTTAAATGGTTCTTCAAATACCTTATCTATTGAAGATGGTGGAATTTTCACGAATAATGGAACATTCACATATTCAACTTCAACAGTTCATTTCTTAGGAGACGGCTCTGTCGCAGGTTCATCAACAAGTGAATTCTATAACTTAATCATTGATGGTTCAGATGATGATAGTGACTACGGTGGAACGTATATCCCTAATACATCAACTATTAATAGATTATTGACTATTGCTACTGGTGGATATCTTGCTTCAAGTAATGGTGGGGATGGAATTACAACAAATGCAGAACTTCCTGACTATGCTTCAGGTGCTGGTTTAGCAATTAATGGACCTTTCACCGTTTCAAGTTATGCTTCAGGTTGGGGTGATTCAGGCTCAAAATTACCAGAAAATGTTAATTTAGGAGCGTCTGGAAATGTTGAATTGACAACTTTAGCTCGTACCGTTTCTGGATTATTAACCGTTCAAGGTAACAACGTAACAACTGGAGGAAATCTAACTATTCTTTCTGGCGGTTCTGTTGACGTTTCTGGAACGATTTCAGGAAATATCACATTCGAACTGGAAATTACAGGAACACAAGGTTGGAGAACTTTAGCTGCACCTGTTAGCTCAACTACTGTTTCTGATGTAATGTCAGGTTTATGGTCACAAGGCTTTACTGGTGCTTCCACAACAGAAGGAAATGCGAATGTTCGCACTTATAATGGTTCTGCTTATGTAGCTCCATCAAATGCAACTGATGCAATTGCCGCTGGTACAGGTTATGCCGCTTTAATTTTTGCCGATGATAATTTCGAAGGCGAAGTGGAAGGTTTCCCAAAAACGATTTCAGCTACAGGAACATTGGTTACTGCTGATGTTGATGTGACCTTAAATCAAGGACTTGATGTATTGACTTTAGTAGGAAACCCTTATTTAGCAACACTAGATGCTGATTTGCTTACCTCAACAAATCTATATGGAACCGTTTATTCTTATAGCAATTCTGAGGGTGATTTCATTTCTTGGAATGGCTCAACAGGTTCGTTAACTGATGGATTAATCGCTCCGTTCCAAAGTTTCTTTGTTGCAAATAACAGCGCAGATGCTTCAACTTTAACTATTCCTACTTCTGCAACAGAAATTCAGATACTTGAAAAAGAACGTTCAAAACCTGGTTTAATTACCTTTAAATCAACAATGGGCGACTTAAAAAGCTCTGCTTATTTATCATTTACTGATGCTGGTTTAGAGGTTAATGACAACTTTGATGCATTAAAATTAGCTCCACTTGATGTGAAATCATATTTATCAATTTCGACATTTAATGGACAATCTTATTTAGACATCAACAATTTACCTGCTGAACTAAACAGAAGTTTAGAGATTCTACTTTTTGTTACGGCAAATCAGCCTGTAAATGGAAATTGGATTCCACTTGATGGAGAAGTTACCCTTAGCTGGCCGCAAGTTAGTGCAATTTCAGAAAGTTGGAATGTTGAGTTAATTGATAATTTGACAAGCGAGATTATCAACATGTTAGATCAAAGCGATTATACCTTCTCCTTGATTTCAAATCCAAGTAAGAAAGTTATTAGCAAAGATCTTACCCCTTCAATGATTACAAGTGATGGAAGTGCACGATTTACCATCAAAGTTGGTCCAATGACTACTTCTGCTGAATCTGGTTTTGGTTTGCCAACAGAAATCGCTTTAAATCAGAATTATCCTAATCCGTTCAATCCAGGTACACAAATCAGTTTTGCCTTGCCACAAGCTATGCATGTAACTGTTAAAGTGTTCGATATGCTTGGACGTGAAGTAGCCACTTTATTGAATAACACTGCAAATGCAGGAATGACAACAATTCAATACAATGCATCAAATCTAAGTTCCGGTATGTATTATTACCGCTTACAAGCCGGTGAGACATCAATTACTAAAAAAATGATGCTTTTGAAATAAGCTTAGAATTATGTTAAAATTAAAGGCTTCCATGAAAATGGAGGCCTTTTTTGTGCGCCACGCATACCATATATCTATAGGGTGCAAATCCCGAACGAGCCCCTTTCATAGCGCTAGCGTCCTCGCTAGTGCTTAAAAAAATAAGAGTCAGCGTTCCACGCTGACAACAACAAACATTAGCAAGCACTAAGAATAATACAGGTTAAATTTGAAATCAATGTCTAAAGTTTTATAAGTACCGAATGCTCACCCGCATTCAGCCCCCTTGCCCCCTTTGTTGATCTAGTATCTTAATCTTATAGGATTTTGGTAAAAGGGGGAGTTTTGGGTTTAAATTGAATTTCTCATTTCTCATTTCAAATTCTTTCAATATCAGAAAAAAAAATATGAAAACCTGAAAAATACGTTATACAACGTATTGAAGTATTAAGTCTGTTTAACTAATATGTAAGCGCTTACAATATATTAATCATTTATATTTATTTAGGTTAGGTATAAATAGTAAGCGCTTACTTAAAATAATAATGAAGGTTGGAAATGAAAAAACTACGCTATTTATTCGTATTCATAGTTGTGCTTCCTCTGTGTTTATCTGCACAACAATTAAATGACTCAAGAGTATTATTACAGGGCTTCTATTGGAATGCTCAAGATAATACAGCAGGATGGTACAACATCGTAAAAGCCAAAGCTCCAGAAATCAGCGCCGCTGGAATCGATATGATTTGGTTACCACCTCCAAGTAACGCAGGTTCTGCACAAGGCTATTTACCACGCGAATTAAACAATTTCTCGAATTCCTATGGAAATGCCATTCAGCACAAACAAATGCTTGATGAATTACTAGCAAATAATATCGAAGCTATTGCAGATATTGTAATTAATCACCGTGTTGGAAATAGCAATTGGATCAATTTCACGAATCCAACCTGGGACTCAGGTTCGATAACAGCCGATGACGAAGTTTGGTCTCAGCCTTCGTATTCGGGTGTTTATCCTCGTGGGAATTATGATTCTGGTTCTGGTTATGAAGCAGCTCGTGACATCGATCATACAAAAGAATGGGTACGTACGTCCATTAAAGAGTGGTTGAATAATTTAAAAGCATTTGGTTACGATGGCTGGCGTTATGATTTTGTTCACGGTTTTGCCGCTCAATATATATCAGAATATAATTCAGCTAGTTCGGCTAGTTTTTCAGTTGGTGAAGACTGGAAAGGCAAACAAGAAATTCAAGATTGGGTTGATGCCTCAGGTTCTACAGCTTTTGATTTCACCACGTATTATTTATTAAAAGACGCTATAAAAAATGGTAATTATGGTGGATTAAATGCTTACGGAACACCTGGCGGAGGCATTGGCTGGGATCCATCAAAATACACTACTTTTATTGAAAACCATGATACTCCAAGATACGACCCAGGAAATTATATTCTAACAAGTGCTAATGTTGGGCAAGCTTATGCGTATTTATTAACGCATCCAGGCGTTCCAACAATTTACTGGCCACACTATTTCGATTGGGGCGTAAAGTCAGATATTGATGCGATCTTAGCAGTTAGAAAAGCAAATGGAATTACATCAACCTCAGTTGTTGACATCAAAAAAGCCGAGTATAATTTATATGCAGCAGTTGTTGATGGAAAAGTTGCCATGAAAATAGGTGGTGGTAATTGGAGTCCTAGCTCAGCAGGTTTAGCTGGAACGTGGGACTTAGAAGCTTCTGGAAATAATTATGCAATTTGGGTAAAAGCAGGTTCAACGAATCCAAACCCTGGAACGAATTTGACTATTCATTTCTACAATAATTCAAATTGGTCAAATCCAACTATGTATTTCTGGGCGCATAACGGAACAGCAGCAATTCCTGCTTGGCCTGGAGTTGCTATGCAAAACGATGGAAATGGTTGGTATTCATACACTATTGCCGGTGCTTCATTTTCAAATATCATCTTTTCAAATAGTGGCGCTTCACAATCTCCTGATTTAACAAGAAGTGGTGATGGTTGGTACAAAAATGGAACATGGTCGGCAACAAATCCAGATGACTCCAATCCTAATCCAAATCCTACAGGTCTCGAAATTCATTATTTCAATTCTGCAAATTGGTCTAGCCCTAAAATGTATTTCTGGGCTCATAATGGAACAGAGGCGATTCCTACTTGGCCTGGAGTAAGTTTACAAAATGATGGAAATGGCTGGTATTCTTATACTATCGATGGTGCATCAGAATCAAATATCATTTTCTCAAATAACGGTTCTAGCCAATCAGCAGATTTAAATAGAACTGGAAATGGGTGGTATAAAAATGGAACTTGGTATGCTGAAAACCCAGATTCGCAAGCTCCTAGTGGCTTAGTCATTCATTATTATAATGGATCAAATTGGGCAAGTCCAAAAATGTATTTTTGGGCTCATGACGGAACTGCTGCAATTCCATCTTGGCCAGGAGTAAGTATGCAGAATGATGGAAATGGTTGGTTCTCTTATTCAATTGCTGGAGCGAGTCAATCAAATATAATTTTCTCAAACAATGGAGCATCTCAAACCGCTGATTTAAATAGAACAGGTGAAGGCTGGTATAAGAATGGTTCTTGGACTAGCTCACAACCTTCCTCTCAAAATGGTGAAAAAGATAGCTTTGTAATGAATCAGGAATCAGAAATACCTTCTGAATTTGGCATAAGTAGCGTTTACCCGAATCCTTTTAACCCAAGTACAACTTTTAAAGTAAAGATGGCGGAAACTGGAAGAATGAGCTTAAATATTTATTCAGTAATGGGACAGAAAATTGCAGAAATAGCGAATGATAAAGAACTTGTAGCAGGTGAACATGAATTCCGTTTTGATGCCAAAAATTTAGCGTCAGGAACGTATTTGTATGTTCTTCAATTCAACGATGCCGCAAAATTAGTAAGCGGTAAAATTCAGTTAATTAAATAAAAGTTGATTAACATGGTTTATCTTAAAAAGGCAACTTTGGGTTGCCTTTTTTTTAATTTCCATTCAAACAATTCCTTATTTTCTGTCGATTCTAAAATTAGTAACAGAATATCGATATGTTTTTAATCCTGTTAATCTTACAACTTATGTCGGCACCAAAATCAACGCACGACAATTTCGTTATAAAACCTGAAAAAGGTACGAATCATTTACTCCACTTTTCTAATAAAACGGGTTCTTTTTGGGTAGGTGAAAGTAATAAAGAAACAAGACATTTCTTAATGGGCTTGATTTCACACAGAGAAACAATTTTTGCTGATTATAATCTTTATCTAAATAATAAAAAGCTGGAAAGAGAGAAAATTCAAGAAATTAGTTATTATCCTTGGTTATTAAAGCGAACCTATAGCGAACAAGTTGACGAAGAAGTGTTTATGCCAGATCATTTGGATGGCATGGCAATTCGTTTTACTAAGCCTACAAGTGTAAAAGATGTTTCTTTTACTTTATATGGCAATGGGTTTAAAGAAATCATTGAAATGGAAACGCTTGGGAAGAGTCAGACTGTTACAATTAAAACAGATAAGTTGCTGAATTCATATGTATCAGTATGTGTAAATGATGAAATAGCCTCCGCTTTATTGATTAATGGGGATTTGTTAATTCGGTTTAAAAAGTTAAAAAAGAAAGATAGCGGTAGTTCAAAGTCTTTATTTGCTATAGGTTTAGCCTCTGATTCAGTTGTAAGTAAGAAGGTTGCGATTGATATTTCAGAAAATTTAGATAAGTATATTGCGAGCAAAAAAAATAGAATTAGCGAACTTGTAGATATAGTTTCTTTCGAGTCGTCGAATGAAGTTTTGGATAAGGCATTGAATTGGGCTTTAGTTTCATTCGATAATTTGAATATGAATGAGTTAAGAACTGGATTGGCAAAAGGGATTTATGCAGGTTATCCTTGGTTTCAAGATTATTGGGGTCGTGATTCGTTCATTGCATTGCGTGCTTTAACGGTAACTGGGCAATTTGATTTGGCTAAAGAAAACTTGTTGTCGTTTCTGCGTTATCAGGTTCAGGACGAAAACGATGAAAATTATGGCAAAATTCCAAACAGGGTTCGACCTGACGAATCAATTTATAACACCGCTGATGCTACGCCAAGATTTATAATTGAAGCCTGGAATTATTATGTGTATTCAGGCGATATTGATTTTTTGAATAAAGTACTACCATATATAAGTCATGCAGTACTTGGAACGTTGAAATACCGAACTAATAAAGATGGATTTATCGTTCATGGGGGTGCTGATACTTGGATGGATGCTATTGGTCCAAAAGGGGCATATTCGCCTCGAGGAGATAAGGCGAATGATGTTCAAGCTTTATGGATAATGGCCTTAGATGGCGCTGCAAAAATGGCGGAATTAAGCGGAGATTACAAAGAATTAGCGATGTTGTCATCTGGATATAGAGATAGAGTAAGCAATGAATTCAAAAAAACATTCTTAAGTAGAAATGTGAATAGATCAATAGTTTATGATGCTATTTTTGAGAGTGGAGATCATTCTGACCAAATTAGAGTCAATCAGTTATTTACTTTGCCTGTTGTTAATGAGTATAAAATTAAAGCTCAATTAATTGAGCAGGTAACCAAGAAATTAGGCACTCCTTATGGTCCATTATCTCTAAGTGCAGAGGATCCATGGTTTCACCCTTATCATAAAATGGAGCCGTTCTATGAGCAAGATGCTTCGTATCACAATGGTATAATTTGGGTATGGAGTACGGGTGATTATGTAGCTTCACTTTTGCGTTACGCTAACGTTGATATGGGTTTTGAAATTATTCAAAACTACTCTGATAGAATTCTTTCTGATGTTTCTTTGGGTACACTTCCTGAGCTTTATGATGCTTTTCCTAGGTATTCAGGATGGTCAAAAAGCTACCCTAATAAGATTGAATTCAAAGATATTTCTCGATTTGACCAAATGTCATTAAATAGCGAAGCAGGATTAAATGTGGAGTCTTATCCCTCTGGTAGTGGCACTTTTTCTCAAGCTTGGAGTCTTTCTGAGTATATAAGAATGCTTGTAGAGCACTTACCAGGAATTAGATATGAGCAAGCTCTATGGAATATAAGGCCAATTTTGCCAAAAGGCTTAGAAACGTATTCTTTGAAAGCCCACATTCTTCAATCAGTAATTCATATCGATGTCTCTAATTCAGATCATATTTTGAAAATTGATAATAAAGGTGATGTGTTCGATTTGCAGGTAGCGGTGCCAAGAACCGATGATGCTATGCTGTTTTCAGTTCCAAAAGGGAAGTCGACGATTATAATAAACGAGTTCAATCAGCGTGGTTTTAGCGAAGATAAAAATTCGATTTATTTATATAGAAAAGCCAATGTTTATAAAGAAGAGGCACTTGTAAAAAAAGCAATTGGGAATTTGGATTGGCCCGATTTTTCAAAATTTGATGGCGAAACGTTTCCTTATAAATCACAGTTGAAATAATTATTTTTCGATAATTGAAATGAAATAAGCCATTTTAGGACGACAGAAAACGAGCGATTTGACATAAATATTTTGTAAACTTGGAAAGTATGCAAGACTGAAAATTATGTTCAACACGATAGAAATAGACCTAGGTAACTTGACAATAATGGGGGTTAAATTTTCCGACCAAAAGACTTTTGAAAGTACGGCAAATGCTCTGGGGAGTAATATGTTTGAAGGCTTTAAACCGACACCCCAAGGTATTGAAATCATAAGGGACTATGAAACAGGTAAAATATCACTAACAGAACTTGTGGCATTCGCTGAACAAAAAGCCTATGTCTAATTCTTACACCTACATAGACCCTGGCTTCACCTATACTGGCCCCAAGACAGGACTTTTAAGAAATTTACAAGACATTACCGACTCTGATGTATTGATCTTTGTCGAGAGTGGTGGAGTAACAAAACGACTACAAGAACTTTACGAACAACCCACAAAAGTAAAAGATATTGACAGCCTTGTTGAAATACACAGACATTTATTTCAAGACATTTTCGTTTGGGCTGGAAAAAAGTGGAAAGTTGAAATTAGCAAAGGCGGTAAGCAGTTCTTTCCTACTTCGCACTTTGACAATGCTTTCAGATACATTGTTCAATTAATTTTGTAGTTCAAGAAAATTCCGAAAGACAACAAAAAAATAATAGCCGAGAAATTGGCGGAAATTTTGGATAACGTCAAATTATTTACACCCATTCAGAGAAGGAAACCGACGAACACAAAGAGAGTTTTTAAGACTGTTGGCTGTAGAAAAAGGCTTGACATTAAGTCTCAACTCGCCAGACAACTAAAGTGCTTACGAACGATATATGAAAGGAACAATTGAAAGTGACGTAAAGACTTTGACAGAGTTAATTTTGGAACTAATTGGTACGAATGACAAATAGAAAAACGGCTAATAACACGGGTTTTGCGTCAGCCAGGGTGACGTGCAAACTTGGGGCTTTGTGCTTCTATTCAAGTTCAGTGCTGATTGACAGTTTAGTGCTTCGAAGCCCGCCCGAAACCAAAGCCCGAAAACGAAATAGCGTAGATGAAGAAGTCTGCTTTTGGGTTAATTGAAGAATAGAGTTACTTGAAAAGCATAAAAAACTCATTCGTTAAATAGTTTACCAATTTAGTAAGATTGATTTGCTAAGAATATCCAATTTTATAAAATAGGAGTGTTAATTATCCTGTGGAAAGACAATAGGGTTTGAAACGGTCACCTATCAAACGTGAATGAGAAAAATAAAGCGCTTTTTTAAAAAAATGTAATAGTCGAACCCACATTTAAAAGGCAATTTTTTCGGATTACACGCTTAAAAATCCTACGAATTTGCCGAATATTTTATAGAAAACTATTTTTTGGAGCAAACTAATTAGTTAGAATAGTTAAATCAGCCGCATGTTTTTTTCTATTGATTCGTCTGCCATTCTATTTCGGAATTCATCTAAAGCAGAAGCAAGAGTTGGGTCAGAAATGGATAGAATTTGTAATGCTAATAGACCGGCATTTGACGCATTTCCTATTGCAACAGTCGCTACAGGTACGCCTTTTGGCATTTGAACAATAGAATAAAGGCTGTCAATACCGCTTAATGTACTCGATTTTATAGGTACTCCAATTACAGGCAGTGTAGTGTAAGCAGCGGTCATTCCAGGAAGATGTGCCGCTCCTCCAGCTCCCGCAATAATGACTTTTATTCCTCTGGAACGCGCAGTTTTAGCATACTCGGCCATTAAATCGGGCGTTCGGTGAGCAGAAACGACTCGTTTTTCAAATGGAATTCCGAATTGTTCACAAATATCTGCTGAGTCTTTCATTGTTGGCCAGTCTGAGTCGCTGCCCATTATAATTCCTACAAGTGCTTGCATAGTGTACTATTAGTTTTTTAAAGTCTGGAAGTTTAATTATAATCATTCATTAGATGAGTCCAAACCAGAAAATCAATTTTGTCGGTTTTCGCCCATACAAATAGTGTGAAATCGTCGATTCTTTAGCAGAAAACTACTTTTCGGAGTTGGCTCATAGATTAATAAATAAAAAAACGATAAAGTTTTGAGTTTAATGAATTAGTTTTGAGTCCAGTCCAAAAAGTCGATTCTTTCGGTTTTCAACCTTCCAAATCCTACGAATTCGATGAATAGTTTGCTAAAAACTACTTTTTGGAGTACACTTAGTTTTTTAAAAAAAAATAATTCCATCAAAAAATGGTACTTAAAATTTTAGGTACACTCTTTAAAGTTGATTTTTCGGCTAGTATTCTTCCAAAACCTATGATTTTGCTGAAAATTACTTTTAAAAGTAAGCTGAAATTTTGAAAATACATCTGCTGGATTTGAGTTAGACAATAATTTCATTGCCAAGTTTTTTTGCAAGCTTGAGCGTAGTGGTAGCGTTATTGCCAAGTACAGTCAAATGTCCCATTTTTCGACCAGATTTTGAATCTAATTTACCGTACAAATGTAAATGAGCATCAATAGTTGCTAAAGAATTGAAAACGTGTTCGGAAACTGATTTTCTTTGATGAGTTCCTAAAATGTTCTCCATAACGGCTACTGGTTTTCTTAGCGTAGTTTTACCAAGAGGCATTCCGCAAACTGCTCGAATATGATTTTCAAACTGACTCGTTATACAGCCTTCAATTGAATAATGCCCAGAATTATGCGGTCTTGGAGCGGTCTCATTTAAAATAATATCTCCACTTTTAGTTAAGAAAAATTCAAAAGCAAAGACTCCTATTCCATCAATGATTTCCACAGCTTTAAGCGCAATTTCTTGAGCTTTTTTCTGTAGTTGTTCATCAATTTGTGCTGGTGCCATAATGGTTTTACAAATATGACCTTGTTGAATACTTTCCACACAAGGATAAGCTATTACTTCGCTTTTGGAACGAGCAACCATCACCGCTAATTCTTTTTCAAACGGAACAAAAGCTTCTGCTAAAATATCTCTCCCAGAATTTCCACCTAATTTGCCAAATCCATCTAAAGCAGATTCGATGTCATAAGCTGTAGCATTTCCATATCCATCGTAGCCACCTTTCGAAGATTTTAACACAAATGGCCAACCAAAGGCATTGCCAAATGATTCAATATCAGTGTTATTTTTTATAAATCTATAAGGAGTGACTGGAATTCTAGCTTTTCTAAATGTCTCCTTTTCAATCCATTTATTCTCAATTAATTCAAATGTTTCAGGTGATGGATATATTGGAGTTCCCGATTTATCTCGAATATGTTTTAATAAATCAGATTCTAAAAATTCATTTTCAAGAGTTACTACATCACATGATTTTGCAAAATCAATGAGTTTCTTTTCATCAGCAAACGCTCCAATGGAAATAAAAGGTGAGACAAAATCCATGGGTTCGGGAGTTGAGCCACTACGATATACAGCAGTTTGAATACCAAAACGATACGCTTGATAGGCAGACATTCGGGCTAATTGTCCACCGCCGAGGAATCCTAGCTTAAATTCAGCTTTAATTGAAAAGGGATGCACTTTATCCGTAATTTTAAAGGTTATACTATAGATTTGAGATTAAAGAATGATTCTAAGGCTCAAATAGTTGATAGTTAAAATCAAATTGTGAATCAAGTATCTCATTTAAGGTACTTTTAAATTCAATGCAAAATTAAGCAAAACATCTAAGGAATCACGAATGAATATCGAAGTAAAACTTCGTCAGTTAAAAGAACGTTTTATAGAAATCGAAGCCATGATGGGCGATCCTGAAATTATCTCAGATTCAAAGAAATACATGTCAATCACAAAAGAGCATAGCGATTTAAAAGAAATTACTGATGATTACGACGAATTTTTGAAAATTCAGCAGTTTATAAAAGACAATGAAGAGCTTATGGAACTAGATCCTGAGCTAGCTAATGAGGCATGGGCAGAGAATTCTGTGTTGAAATCGAAGCTAGAAAAACTTGATGAAGCAATTAAAATTAAACTTGTTCCAAAGGATTCTGAAGACTCAAAAAATGCTATAGTTGAGATCCGTGCTGGAACTGGTGGCGATGAAGCCGCTATTTTTGCTGGAGATTTATATCAAATGTATCGCAGAGTAGCTGATGAAATGAACTGGAAGTTTGAGCTTATGGTACTTAATGAGGGTACAAAAGGAGGTTTCAAAGAGATTGCATTCAAATTAGAAGGGCATGATGTCTTTGGAATGTTGAAATATGAAAGTGGAGTACATCGTGTTCAACGTGTTCCTGATACCGAATCTCAGGGAAGAGTTCATACTTCTGCAGCTACTGTAGCTGTATTACCAGAAGCTGAAGAAGTAGATATACAAATTAATCCGGCTGATTTAGAAGTTGATACCTTTCGTGCAACCGGTGCTGGTGGACAGCATATTAATAAGACAGACTCAGCCATACGAATTAGACACGTACCAACAGGAGTTGTTGTTGAATGTCAAGAAGAGCGTTCGCAACACAAGAATCGCGATAAAGCAATGACCATGTTAAGAACGAGATTGTATGAAGCAGAATATGAGAAAAAAGTAGCTGAACGTGCTGCTCAAAGAAAAAGTCAGGTTTCAACTGGTGACAGAAGCGCAAAAATACGAACCTATAATTACCCACAAGGGCGCTTAACGGATCACAGAATTGGTCTCACATTGTATAATTTAGAAGAGCAAATGAAAGGTGGAGTAATAGAAGTAATGAAATCATTGAGAGTTACAGACAACTTAGAACGACTACAGGCTTTAGCAGAAAAGTAGTTTTAATTTAGTATTTAAAAAAAGCTTAATCAGATATTCAGGTTAAGCTTTTTTTTGATTAATGAGATAATTTAATAAGACTAATTCATTTTATTTTAAATAAAAATGAATTAGATGATTCGTCAGTTTAATTATTATTAAATAGGTAGAATAAAATACTCTTATAATTAAATTAAATATAATTACTTTTATTTATTGATAAGAATGTATTGCTCGTAATTCCTATAGGTAAATGTAATTACTCTTATTTTAAAAGTTTATTTTTAGGTGAAAGGTGTTAGATGAAATCAAAGATATTCATCAAATATGGATTTTTCAAGGGTGTAATATTTAAGTTAAACTCGTTAACTTTATGATGACATTTTTTTATGAATGAAATAATAACAAACTTGATACTTATCTAAGTATTTAAATTAATGAGATGATATATAGACTTAAGAAAGTTTTTTTATTAAGTTAATAGTAGAGGAATAACAAAGTGCTTGTTTAATCTTAGTAAATGAGTCTGAATGGGAAATGAATAATATAAGCTAAATTAAAATATTTTATTTTAATTTAAAGACCATTAATTATAAGATTAGCTAAATTATTTAATAGAACTAACGAGAGGAAAGAGTAAATGGCTGGAAAATATATAATGAAAACCATTTAATATTATTTTAGCAAAGAGGAGAGGGTAGGAGCTTTCTGAATTAGGTTATGTAAATATAAAGACTAATACATTTATCTTATTTTGTATTTAGAAAACAACAAGTATTAATACTAAGAGATAAAACAGTATAGAAAAATAGTGAATCAAATTTAAGAAGCAACATAATAAGAATAGTAAGAACAGATATTACATTTTGATGAGTTATAACGGTTAATTGCCTGAAATTCAAAGCGTAATAGCTTAATAACTCTAAAAATCTGTGAACGTATGAGAAATTTATATAAGTGAAATTAATTCTCCTTTATTTTATATAATTTAAGCATTGAATCCTAACGAATAGCAGAATATCACTCTAAAGGGCAGCATAGCTACGATTATTAGTACTAAAAGCATTGAGCCACTTTTGGAAGTCGTTTTTCAGGTTTGCGCCCTTCGAAACCTTCGAATTCGCCGTATAATTTGCTAAAAACTACTTTTCGGAGGCAACTTAACTTTTAAAATGGAGGACAGTTGGAAAAAAAAGAATTTTCAAATTAAAACTACTGAAACTAAAGTTGGTAATGTGAATGGCATGATGAATGGCAATTTTATTTATGAGTCCACTCCAAAAAGTCAATTCTTTAGGTTTATACCCTTCCAAATACTACGAATTCGCCGAATAATTTGCTAAAAACTACTTTTCGGAGTACGCTCATTTATTAAATTTTGTGTGGTTTATATCAAATAAAATACCTCAGAATAAAGATGCTCGATATGTGTTGAGAATGGAGTGAGATAATGCGTTAAATTCAATATATGAACCCTTTTCGGGACAATAGAAACCCCATTACATTAAATTAAAAACTAGTTGATTTAAGAAGTTATTAAATAATGCTTTTTAATCAATTCGAGTCTGTAAAATGCCCGAAAGTAGATGTGAATGAACAAATATCTATTTATTTGATTTATCTAATCCATTAAATAACAATGAAATAAGATAATAGATATAAAAAGAATCAAGATGATAATTTCATAAGTAAAACTTAAAGAGTGATTTAAGTTTAGAAAAATTGGAACTCAGCAATTCAATAATAAATAATATGAAATATATAATTCAATAAAATCAATAAGATGCGTAAATATTTATTTATAATAAGAAAGTTTTTTTTAACTTATAATAATTACACTTAAATAAAACGTCTTTTTTGTCTCGTAGCACGTTTTTAAATTAAAACCTAAGTCCATGTTATTCATGAATAGGAAATAAGAATGAAAATAAGCAAATGACTTATTGCGTCAAGATTGTTTCAAGCTATGTTGTAATCCTTAAATAAAATATAAAATTCTTTTAAGTTATTAATAAATAATACTATAGATAGAAATGTGCTCCATTATTATTATTATAAAAACGTGTAAGTTATTATAAAATAGTTATTTGTAAGCATTTATTAATAGGGATACTTTGATAAAATGGAAGCAATAGGCAATAACTCAGTCTTAATTGATATGACTTGTCGCGTCAATTATGCATTTTTTAATGTATTCGAAGATTGTTAAGAGCCGAGTTGTAACCCCTGATAGTAAAAATGATAGTGAGCTTTGTTGTACTTAGGTTTGATTTTTAATTCAAAACGGTGGTTTTAAGGATGTAAAAATTAATTTTACATGTGTATATCAATTGCTATTCAATGATTTAGAATATTAATATAAAATACTCATCAGTATTCATCATAAAGTCTTCAATTAGAATAACTAAAGTCTAAATTTTAATTTATATAATTAAATTGTTGAACGGTAATCCATTGCTATTCCATATAATAAGTACATAAATATAAATGGAATCGAGTCTTACGAAAGTTTAAAACAGCTTTTCTATTCCTTTTTGACAAAAAGTGTGATTTGTGCAAAAGTAATTTAAAAACATGAATGGCAATCGAATTAGAATTAGATAAAAATATAATTCTTTAGTTAAGGTCTTGTTTTGATTTTCATAGTACTATTCGCTGAAATTTTAATTGATGAATCAAATGACGCAATAGGTCATATTGATTTAAGCTAAATAAATAGGACTTATAATAAATTAATTAACCAGTGATAAAATAAGACAATCGCCATGCTTTTATTTTTTTTTGACTCTAACGAAGACTAAATTTTATAAAAATAGTAATAAACAAAAACCCTTTTTCTTATTGATTTTGGAAAAGTGATGAATGTAAATTAGCCTCTTAATGGATTCGAATAAAGGTTTTACATTGATAAATGGATTTCAACTCTCTTATTAGTATTTAAGAAGTATTAGTTGTATTACCGAACAGAATATTAATAAGTAAAAAATAATAGTCTTATAAAAATTTTAAATCAAACTGTCTAATCATATTTTTCATTAAGTATTTTTAGACTCAATTCTCGAACATATTCATTATTGTAATTTCCACCCTTTGCATGCAGCGCTTTTTTAAATGACTCTTCTGCTTCTTTAGTTTTTCCCATTTTAAGATAATCTAAACCTAACCAATAATGATGTAGAGGTGCGTCACTTATTTCAGCAGCTTTTTGAAAATAAGTTAAAGCTTTTTCATAACTCCCTTGTGGCACAACTCCAATAAATAATTCTGAAAATAATTTAATAAGCCAATTCAGATTAGCAACTTCATAATGCCAACGACCTAAAATGTGGTACGATCTATCATTGTTCGGATCAACTTGAATTGATTTTTCTGCATAGATTCTAACCGAGTCGGCTAAGATTGCTTGTTGTCGATAAGAGCTTAATGAAAGTTTACCTGCAAAACCCATAGAAATGTTTTCATAAGCAAGTGTATTTAAGCTGTCTTTTGTAGCGCTAATTTTTGCTGCATGTAGTCCTTTTTCAAATAAGCTAATTTTAGTAGTCTTATTTAAAGGTTTATTTTTGGCATAGGTATTATCGGCTTCTTCGAAATAATTAAGAGCGAGTTTTGACCAATATTGTGAATTTTCAGGACAATAATCCAAGACTTCTAAAAGAATTCGTTCTCCTTCTTTAAACTCTTTTAATTCTCTTTTTTCGTTGAATAGTGCAATCAAAGAATCGCAAATAGCAGTTTCTTTTACTTTTAAAGAATCGTTGCATGTGATTGAATGTGCGTGAAGTTTTTGCGACGGTACATGAAATATTAATCCTAATCCCAAAATCGGTAATGCTTTTTTAGAAAATGATATCATGTAGATTTATTGAATGTTTATTTTAATAATCTTTCTCAAGATAGAAATGATTCTCTTAGAAATATGAAACTTAAAGATAGGAATAAATTATAGAGCTTATAAGAAGAGGTATTGATTTGTAGTTCAATGCTGAATTTATTGAATTCAATTTAAATGAGTTTGGTATTTGAATTCTTGTATAAAGTAGAATCAACGTTTTGGTTTTTATGACACTAATATAGTAGTGGGATATTCAAGCACAATTTTGAAATGAACTTTCAATTTGACAGAGATACCGTTTTTAGATTAGCAACGTTTTGAGAGTGTAACAGTTCGACAATTCCGTCATTAGGACGAAAGCTATAATCTCAACCTCTCGTTCAGGACTTTATTTAAAACTCCCAATTTGACTAAAATCCTGTTTTTCGCTTCGAGGCACTTTGAGAGTGTCATCAGGATGACGAAAATTCCGAGAGGCACCAAGTGTTTTCTCGAAACGAACTCCCCAATTGAAAGAGATCCTGATTTTCGCTTCGCGCCGCTTTGAGAGTGTCATCAGGATGACTTCTTTACCGTCATTATGACGAAAGCCGTAATCTGGTTCACAGCATAATTAAAAACCACAATCTATTATAAAGTATGTTTCATTAGTTCTGTAGCATGATATTCAATATTGAAAGGAACTATGAATTTAGATTGAGAGTCAAATGTGATTAGCTAATTGTTTTATAAAATAATCTTGATCAGTATTAATTTGTCATTCATAAATACACATTCCTGAAACCATGTGTAACAAAAATCAGATTCTCATTAAGATTGCATAAGTTTGATATATAAGTTATATTTATTTGTCTTATAAAGTAAGAAAGTTATTATTTATGCCAAAAGTAAAGCAACTCAATCCATTAAGCGATCAATTTATTTCAGAAAGAATTCACTTTGAAAATACTTGGTGGTTATCCTCAAAAACAGAATCCGAATTCAGTTCGAAATCAAAAAGAGCTTATTTTGAAAACTTTAAAGCTATTCTCGAGGATCGTTCGAGTCGAAAGCCTATCGTTTTAATGGGACCTACACAATCAGGTAAGACGGTGTTTATTCAACATGCTATTCAACATTTATTAGATAAAGAAATTTCAGCGATGAAAATCGCTTACATTGGACTAGGAAATCCTGCTTTGAATTCTTTAGATCTTTCGAAATTAGTAGCAATGATTCATCAGGCATCAGCTAAACAATCTGAATCAGATTCATACATATTTTTAGATGATATTCATTATTTGAACTTTTGGCTCGATGAACTTATGCCACTTGTTGATCAATATCCAGAAGTTCAGTTTGTTGTTTCCTCAAGTGTAAATCCATCATACTACCCAGGTGATGTAGTTTATTCATTGAATAAAGTAAAAGAATTTGTCTTACCTCCAATTACTTTTACTGAGTATCTCTCCATAAAAAAAGTCGATCAACTTATTTTGCCTTCAACAATAGAATGGCGTGGTTCTCAGCATAATTTTTACGCAGCAAGTAATATAAAAGAATTAAATCGTCAGTTTTTAGAATATTTGAATTACGGATCGTTTCCACAAGTAGCGTACTCCAGAAGTAGTAGTAGCGAAGCGATGAAATCATTAATGCCAGCCACTCTTCAAAAATCAATTTTATCAGATGTTGCAAATGTTTATGGCATACAAAATATTCAAGAATTAAATAGCTTATTCGCACTATTAGCGAACTTTACAGGGAAGGAAGTATCACTTGAGTCATTAAGTTCTATTTCAGGAATTGAAAAGTATTTACTCAGAAAATATATTGAGTATTTAGAAGCGGCATTTCTAATTAGAGTAATTCATAGGGTTGATGAATTTGCGCAAAAATTTACGCGTGCTAATTATTTTAAAGTCTATTTAACAAACACTGCTGTTCGTACGCTTTTCTTTTTCCCAGTTGAGGCAACAGATGAATCAATGCCAGAATTAGTATCAACGGTAATTTTTTCACAGTGGTTACATCGCTATCGATTTACGCCCTATTATGCTCGTTGGACACAAGGTGAAATCAGTATGCTTGGGATAGATGAGCGACGAGATAAACCACAAGGTGCTTTGGAAATCAAATGGACAAATTATTTTGTTAATCAACCCGATGAATTAAAGAATTTAATTCATTTTTGTTATCAGAATGAAATGGATACTGCAATGGTAACCACATTAGATACTGAAGCCGTTAAAGAAGTAGATGAACTCAATTTACATTTTGTTCCAGCAGCTATCTATGCCTATGTTGTTGGTATAAATACATTAGAAAGAGCAATTAGATAATATGGAGCGAATGGAAGCACAATTTAAGCAACATATTCATAGTCTTCAGAATTCAATTTGTGCAGCGTTTGAACAAATTGACGCTAAAGAAGAATTTAAAGAAGACACATGGCAACGAGAAGGCGGTGGCGGTGGCTGGTCACGCATAATGGAAAATGGTAGAGTTTTTGAAAAAGCAGGTGTTAATGTATCTGCGGTTCATGGGCTAATCTCAGATACAATGAAAAATTCTCTAAATATGATTGGGGAGCAGTTTTTTGCAACTGGAATTTCTTTAGTAATTCATCCCGAAAATCCAATGGTACCTACTGTTCATGCAAATATTAGATTATTTCAAATTGTAAATAGTAATAACGAAGTTATAGATACTTGGTTTGGTGGAGGATTAGATTTAACACCTTATTATTTATTTGATGAAGATGCTATACATTTTCACACTATTTTAAAAAAAACCTGTGATCAATTTAATCCCAATTTGTATTCTCGATTTAAAAAAGAGTGTGATGATTATTTTTTCAATTCTCATAGAGGAGAAGCAAGAGGAGTAGGTGGAATATTTTTTGATTATCAAAGAGCAACTGATGAAATGAGCTTGCATAGTGTCTCCGAATTTACAAAAGCCGTTGGTACATCTTTCATTTCAGCCTATTTACCCATTGTTGAAAAAAGAATGGGCTTAGATTATTCAGAGCATCAAAAATGGTTTCAAGAAGTTAGAAGAGGTCGATATGTGGAGTTTAACTTAATACATGACAGAGGAACGCTTTTTGGCTTAAAAACAAATGGAAGAGTGGAGTCAATTTTAATGAGCTTACCTCCACGAGTTCGCTGGGTGTATGATTATCAGCCTAATATTGGCACAAAAGAAGCTGAATTAGTAGAAATTTTGAAGAATCCTAAAGATTGGATTTAAACAGATTAATACTTTATAAGAAAAAGTATCTTAAGTAAAAAAAATAAAAATAACATAATAAGAATAAAATGTTTCCCTTATCAAGACCAAGACGTTTAAGAGTTAATTCATCTATTCGTTCGTTAGTTACAGAAACGCAGCTCAATGTAAATGATTTAATTTCACCAATATTCGTAATTGAAGGTGAGCAAAAATGTGAGGAAATATCCTCTATGCCTAACTATTTTAGATATTCATTAGATTCCTTAGCCACTGAAATTAATGAATTATGGGAACTTGGTATAAAGTCTGTTTTAGTTTTTGTTAAAGCTGAAGATGACAAAAAAGATAATGCAGGAACAGAAGCATTAAATACAAACGGATTGATGCAGCGCGCCATAAAAAGAATAAAATCTGTTTGTCCAGAAATGATTGTAATGACTGATGTTGCTCTCGATCCATTTTCGAGCTTTGGGCATGATGGAATTGTAGAGAATTGTGAAATCGTTAATGAAAAAACTGTCGATGTTTTAGCGAAGATGTCGGTTTCTCATGCACAAGCTGGAGCGGATTTTGTTGCACCAAGTGATATGATGGATGGAAGAATATTACGAATCCGAAATGCCTTAGATGAAGTGGGATTCATCAATACTGGAATTATGGCTTATAGTGCAAAATATGCTTCTTGTTTCTATGGGCCTTTTAGAGATGCACTCGATTCTGCACCAGGGTTTGGCGATAAGAAAACATATCAGATGAATCCAGCTAATCGAATAGAAGCCGTGAAAGAAGCTAAAATGGACGAGCAAGAAGGCGCTGATATTATTATGGTAAAACCAGGAATGCCTTATTTAGATATCGTACGTGAAGTTAAAAATGCAATAAGTCTTCCAGTTTCAGTTTATCATGTTAGCGGTGAATATGCGATGATAAAAGCAGCGGCTGAAAAAGGATGGTTAAATGAAGACCAAGCTATCTTAGAAGTCTTAATTGGGTTCAAAAGGGCAGGAGCAGATTTGATCGCAACGTATTTTGCCAAAGATGCAGCGAAGTTATTGAAATCTTGAAATGAAAATATTGAGTCCCAATTGAGAATTCGATTTTGGTTTAAAAAAACTTGACGAGAATATTTAGCTACGATTTTTGGAATTCTTTCTTTTTTACTGTATTCGACTTGATAAATGTTTTCAGTTTATTGAACTAATTTATTAACAGTTTTTTGAAAAAGTGAGTCTAAGTTAAATGTTTTCAATATTTAAACTGGTTTTTTCTAATTATTTGCAATCAGTATAAGTCATGATTTTTATAGAAATAAGTATTCTACTGACGATTCAACTGTTACTTAGATTATGAAGTTTATGAAGTGATTTATAAACCTGAGTTCGGGATAAGAAATTAAAATAAAAACAGGAAAAAATAAATGTCGTCATTCATTCTGAGCTCTGACCCAGAATCTCTGCCTAATTTTGTAATAAATTTTAGATTCCACTACTAAGCCAAATGATATTCTACATTGTTTATTCTGGGTTTTATTTAAAATTATTCTAAAAATAAGCGCACTCCGAAAAGTAGTTTTTAGCAAACTATTCGTCGAATTCGGTAGGGTGTAAACCTACAGAATCGACTTTTCGGAGTGGACTCAAAAATTAATAACCCGAACTCTGGTTAGGCGTTAGTTTTAATATTCAAAAGCAAAGACCATTTTGCAAATCTTTAACATTAAATTATGAAGCTGGGTTAGGTTCAATAGTTGATTCAAAGAAATTTGAAAGTTTCAGAGCAGTATTATCAACTGAGCAATTCTTTTCAATAAAGTCATAATTCGAAGACTTCATTTTTTGAAATTGACTTTCGTTTGAAGGGTCTCGTTTGAGTTCAATAAGTTTTCCAAGAGAATTAAAAATCTCTTTTGCGCTAGGTTGATGTAATTCTGTCCAAAATGCTTGTGTTCCAAATTCTTTTAATATCAGATTTGCAGGAATTGGATTTAGAATAGGCAAAACTCCACAAGACAATCCTTCTTGAATTACTTCTGAAATTCCATCAAATAATGGTACTGAGAGAAGGAAATCGCTACAAATTAGTAATTCTTTAAAATCGATAGTTGCTAAGAATGAATCAAAAATTCGGATTGTTGAGTAACTTTTTAATTCAAAAAGCAACTCTCGAACTTCAGGTGTGCAATCGTGATTTAGAGTTGGGATAAGGAAATACGTGTCTTCATGTAAGCCTGCTAACTCTTTGATGGCTTTTAAAATTTCAAGTGGTCGATAGTACCAAAAAACACCTCTAGGAGAAATAAAAACTGTCGAAGCTTTAGGAATCCTCAATTTCGATCGAAGGTCAACTTTTTGATTTGTAGAAGATCTCCAAAATGTAGAATCGATTCCCCACCATGTCGAACAAATTTTTTCAGATGGAATAGGGGGCCAGTTATTAAGAATATATTCTTTATAATGCGGACCGTCTGTTGTAATTCCTTGTGAAGAACGGCAAATTTTTTGAGAAATCCATTTACTGATGAAAGTATCTTTTTTATTTACTGAAGAATCTGCCCCAATATCTCTTGACCAAGTTTGAATAAAAAGGGGTTTAATTGAACTCATATATCCAGCTAAACCATAAGTTGAGCCAAAAGAGCAGAACAAAACATCACATTGTTCTAAAAAAAAAGTTTCTTTAATTTTAGGAGCGAGAAGATAAAAATCAAACCAAGTTATTTTTGAAAATACAGGTTTAATTATGGTTTGAGGATTCTTGAGAATTTTGGAGGGGCGAAGGGTTAAAATATGAATTTCAAGCCCTGCTTTTTCCATTGCTGGCACCCATTTTTCGATATGATAATTATCAGCGTGGCAACAATATAAAACTCGCATCCATGTATTTGATAAAAGAAATGGTTCTAAAAATCAGCAATGCCAAAGAATTAAAACAATGACATTGCTGCATTAAAATTTAAATGAAGATTAGGGTTACGAGGAAGAAAAGTGGAATCAATATCGCAATTGACCATCCCATGTAACCTAGAAAAGATGGCATTTTAATTCCACTAGACTCTGCAATTGATTTCACCATGAAATTTGGTGCATTTCCGATGTATGTCATAGCTCCCATAAATACAGCTCCACTAGAAATAGCCATCAATGTGTGTGACATTTCGTTCATTAAATGCTGAACATTTGCTGCACCACCTGCTGTGTTAAAGAAAACCAAATATGTTGGGGCATTATCTAAAAAGGAGGATAATAATCCTGTTGTCCAAAAGTACATGTCATTGTTAGGCGACCCGTCTGAATTTGTTACTAAGTTAATAATCGCTCCAAGAGCACCTTCTTTTCCAACTTTTAAAATGGCAATTGCTGGAATTATAGTAACAAAAATCCCAGCAAATAATTTTCCAACTTCAACAATGGGAAACCAATCAAAATCATTCGCTTTTCTTGATTCCTGCGAAGTTGTTTTAATACTTATAATCGTTAATGTTATTAAAGCCAATTCTCTAATTAAATTTTCAAGTGGAATTTCAATGTGATAAACAGTTAAATGGTCGAGTTTTACAAATCCAGAGAATAAAACAGCTCCAATAACACCAAGAAGTAAGACTAAATTGTGACCTCCATCAATTCCAAATTGTTCGCCATTTTTGTGAACTGGTGGTTTATGGGTCTCTTTTTTATACAGAAATGAATCCATTATGTAAAAGATGGCTAATAAAGAAACAACTAGGAAGCTCATTTCAACTAATAAGTTCGAAGTTGTCCAGAAGAAACTTACGCCTTGAAGAAATCCTAAAAAAAGCGGAGGATCACCAAGAGGAGTTAAAGACCCTCCAATATTAGCAACAAGAAATATGAAAAAGATAACAACATGAACCTTATTTGCTCTCCAAGCGTTAGCTTTTAAAAGAGGTCTAATAAGTAACATAGCAGCGCCAGTAGTTCCCATCCAAGAAGCTAAAAGTGTTCCAATTAATAACAGAAGGGTATTTAAAGCGGGAGTTCCTACCATATCGCCTTTTATTCGAACACCTCCAGCTATTGTAAACAGTGCTAATAGTAGAACTATAAATGGAATGTATTCAAGAAGATATACATGTAAAACTTCATAGCTTGTATGTGAAACTCCAAAAGTGACTACCATGGGAATCAATAATAAAAGTGCCCAAAAAGTGGAAACTTTTCCAAAATGGTGATGCCAAAATTCAGAGGCAAATAAGGGAAAAAGTGCAATAGATAAAAGTATTCCAGCAAATGGAATTACCCAAAGAAGGCTAAAGTCTGATCCTGAAATGCCATGGTCTTCCGAGGCAAATACTTGTAGTATTGGAAAAAAAATAGTAAATAGAGTGAGGCTGAATTTCTTCATAATCAAATGTTATGTTAGAAGGTCAAAAGTTTGATTCAAGGTAAAATAAATCATTTCTCCTTAAGGACGAAAAAACAAATCGCCTGATTTACAAAGATTACCTGCTTATTTACACTTTTTCTTCATTCCAATTTTTGTATCTTTGACGCCTGAGTGACCTGCCGAATGGCATTAATTCAGTCTAAGTATTTGTAGAGTTTACAGTTAACGCTTCTGACATAAAGCTCCTGTTCAATGAATATACAGCAACTAGCACCATTTATTATTGCAACCCCACTTGCTGGATTCGTGTTAAACGGAACCCTTGGGTTGTTTTTACCTTCGTATAGAAAGCAGAAAACACTAATTGGTAGTATTGCTACTATTGCGGTATTTATCCCATTTAGTATTCTTCTGATGCAATTTTTTCAAACAACTCCTGACGCAAAAGCAGAAATAGTTCATCTTTTTACTTGGATTCAGGCAGGTAGTTTTACATCTGAATTTGCTTACCGATTTGATCAATTGTCTCTATTAATGGGATTGGTTGTCTCTGGTGTAGGTGCATTAATTCATTTGTATTCAATGGGATATATGAAAGATGATGAAGGTTACTTTAAGTTTTTTGCCTATTTGAATCTTTTTATCTTCATGATGCTCAATCTGGTACTTGGTAATAATTTATTGCTTTTATTTCTTGGTTGGGAAGGAGTAGGAGTCTGTTCGTATTTGTTAATTGGTTTTTGGTATCAGGATCAAGAAAAAGCTTTTGCTGGCAAAAAAGCCTTTATTTATAATAGAATTGGAGATTTTGCATTCCTGATTGCAATGTTCCTTGTATTTAAATTTGTTGGTAGTCTTGATTTTGATGCTGTTTTTGCAGGAATTAATCAAATTCCACATGATATTAAATTTTGGATTGCCATATTAATGTTCATTGGTGCAACAGGTAAATCTGCACAATTACCACTATTTGTTTGGTTGCCAGATGCTATGGCGGGTCCAACGCCTGTTTCTGCATTAATCCATGCAGCTACAATGGTTACATCAGGAATTTACTTGATTTCTAGAATGTCATTTTTATATGTTCAAGTTCCCGAGGTTATGATGATTGTTGCTTCTATTGGAGCCCTTACTGCAATTGTTGCAGCATCAATTGCAATAACTCAGAACGATATCAAAAAAGTATTAGCGTATTCAACGGTATCTCAGTTAGGTTACATGTTTTTAGCTTTGGGTTCTGGAGGGTTTATTGCAGCAATGTTCCATGTTGTTACACATGCGTTTTTTAAAGCATGTTTATTCTTAGGTTCAGGTTCTGTAATTCATGCCATGCATCATGTAGAACACGAATTAGATCACCATGGAAAACATGTTCATTTTGACCCACAAGACATGCGATTTATGGGTGGATTGCGAAAGCGCCTACCAAGTACATTCATTACATTTTTTGTTGCTACTGTCGCCATTGTGGGTATTCCACCTCTAGCTGGATTTTTCTCCAAAGATGAAATTTTAGCTTTTGCATTTAACCAAAGTGTTGCGATTGAAGGTGCAAAATATTTATATAGTACACTTTGGGGTGTAGGTATTTTAACCGCATTCATGACGGCTTTTTATATGTTCAGATTAACCTTCAGTACTTTTTTTGGTGAATTCAAATTGCCAAAATTGATTAAAGGTGCGGAAGACTCTGAAAAGTATTTACATGAAAGCCCATTAACAATGACCATTCCTCTTTGGGCTTTGGGTATTCTATCTTTAGTAGGTGGATTCATGGGTATTCCTGACTTTATTGTACATCATGCAAATTGGTTACATCATTGGTTGGAAGGGGTTACTGCTCCAGTATATTTTCATCTTTCACACTCAACTGAGTGGATTCTTTTAACTGTTTCTGTTGTAATAGCTGTATTAGGCGTTTCTGTAGCTTATGTGATGTATTTTAAAGGTAACTTAGAAACTTCTGATGCTTCAATTAAAAAACGTTTTGGAAGTATGTACACGGTTTGGGTCGATAAATATAGTCTTGATGAATTTTATGAAGGTTATATCTCAGATCCTATAGTTCGTCTTTCTGATAAAGTTTTGGCAGTTTTCGATTTGAAAATTGTAGATGGATTTGTGAATATGATTGCAGGAATCGTTCGTTTATTTGGTAGCCTTTCCCGATATTCACAAACTGGATTGGCAAGCAGTTATGCATTTATGCTAGTTGTTGGCGTTATTTTAGTAATTGGACTTATTGTTTTTAGTTAAACAGAATACTTGAATGGATACTTTATTAAATCTTACCATTTTCCTTCCGATTGCCGGTGTAGTAGGAATCTTACTTGTAAAAAATGATAATCTTGTGAAGTGGATCAGTTTACTAGTTACGACTGTAACTTTTGTACTGTCTCTTCCCTTAATGCTAAATTTCGATTCAACGATATCAGATACTACACAATTCTTATATCAATCAGGAGCTTGGTTACCGAGTTTAGATATTAAATACTTGGTAGGCTTAGATGGATTAAGCCTATTACTATTTATGTTGACTACATTTATCGCTCCAATTGTAGTTATTTCTGCATGGCATGCTATTGAGAAACATGTATCTGGCTTTTTTGCAATGTTATTGGTGCTACAAACAGCCTGTCTTGGAGTTTTTGCTTCACTTGATTTATTTATGTTCTATATTTTCTTTGAGTTAAGTTTGATTCCTATGTATTTCCTTATAGGAATATGGGGAGGAAAAGACAGAATTAATGCTACGGTTAAATTCTTTATCTACACCTTAGTAGGCTCTTTGATCATGTTAGTTGCCCTTATTTACCTTGGTTATGATGCTGGTGTAGCAATTAACAATGGAACGTTTACAACAGATTGGAGATTACTTTCATCTCCTGAATACATGATTGACTTGGGTGTTCAAACCTATTTGTTCTTAGCTTTTGCTCTAGCATTCTGTATAAAAGTCCCTTTATTTCCGTTTCATACATGGTTGCCTTATGCTCACACAGAAGCTCCAACCGCAGGTTCAGTTGTTCTTGCTGCAATTATGCTAAAAATGGGGACTTATGGATTACTTCGTATTTGTCTTCCAATTTTTCCAAATGCAACCTATGAATTCGCTCCTTATATTGGTATTCTTGCTGTTATTGGTATTATTTATGGTGCTCTTGTGGCCATGGTTCAGAAAGATGTTAAAAAGCTTGTTGCTTACTCTTCAGTTTCTCACTTAGGCTTTGTAGTTCTTGGAATATTTGCTTTGAATACTATCTCAGTTCAAGGTGCGATTTTGCAAATGGTAAACCATGGTTTGTCAACAGGAGCTTTATTCTTAATTGTTGGGATGATTTATGACAGAAGACATACTAGAATGATTGCAGATTTTGGCGGAATTTCTACGGTAATGCCCGTTTTTGCTGTTATGTTTATGATAGCAACTATGGCTTCAATAGGTCTTCCTGGGTTAAATGGTTTCGTTGGTGAGTTCTTGATTTTAAATGGTAGTTTTCTCTCTGAGTCGTTGAAAAGCCCTGTATTTGCCATTATTTCAACTACAGGTGTTATACTTGCAGCTGTTTACATGCTTTGGATGTTCCGTAGAGTAATGTTCGGCCCAGTTGTGAATCCTGAAAATCAAAAACTAGTCGATTTAAACCTCAGAGAAATTGGAGTTCTTTTACCATTAATAATTGTCATGTTTTGGATTGGATTTTATCCTAAACCTTTTACAGCTTTCTCAGAAGTACAGGTTAATAAGCTTATAGAACAAAGTCAGATTAAAAAGCAAAAAACCGTTCAGGAATTCTCTGCAGTCACAAGCGAATGGGCAAAGAAGTTTTATAATGTTACTTCAGACGAATTAAGTAGTTTAAATTAATTCAGGTTTATTTACATGATTACACCCGATTTAAATTTCGAAATTTCTCAATTAGTTAACTGGGCTGCAGATAATAATGCTTTGGTAAAAACATTCGTTTTTGAGGATTTTACAAAAGCAATCGCATTTATAGTTCAGATTTCATTCATTGCTGAAAAATTAATTCATCATCCAGAAATCTATAATGTGTACAATAAAGTTACTATTAGATTATCTACACATGATGCTGGAAATACTGTAACTGATAAAGATATTCAATTAGCAAAACAGATCGATAATCTCGTTTAAATTTATGGAACAGAATCTACTCGTCGATTTACAATCGTTTATTCCCGCCACAATTATTGCTTTAGGCGGTCTTGCAATTCTTATGAATCAAGTTTGGGCAAAAACCTCAACAATATCCTATTGGATTAGTGTTGTTTCTGTCTTCGTCGCTCTCGTGAAAATAATGTTTGAAATCGGCATGCCTGTTCAATCAGCTTTTTCTCAGATGTATGAATATGGTGGTGCTCATGCTTTTGGTGGGATGATTGTCTTAGTTGGAACTTTATTTTCTTTGCTGTTATCGAAAGATTATCTAAGATCAGTAGGTCAAGATAGAGGAGAAGTTTATGCTATAATTTTATTTGCAACATTAGGCATGATAACAATGACTGGATCAAGTGATTTAGTCACTATTTTTATTGGTCTTGAAACGATGTCAGTTTGTTTATATGTTTTAACAGGTTTAGTTCGCGATTCAAAAATCGGTGTTGAAGCATCTCTCAAATATTTCTTACTTGGAGCTTTTTCAACTGGTTTTCTTTTGTATGGAATTGCTTTGGTGTATGGATCAACTGGTTCAACAAATTTAGCTGAGATTGCTGCTACTGGAGCAACAGGATTAATTTATTGGGGTGGTTTATCACTCTTACTTGTTGGTTTCTTTTTCAAGATTTCTGCGGTGCCATTTCATATGTGGACTCCAGATGTTTACCAAGGTGCACCAACCACAATAACTGCATTTATGGCGACAGCGTCAAAATCTGCAACTTTTATTGCATTGATTTTTGTACTTAGCAATGCCTTTCAAATGCAGTTAGATAAAATCCATGAAGCATTATATGTAATAGCAGTTCTAACAATGGTTTTTGGAAATATTATTGCCATTGTTCAAGATAATGTTAAAAGAATGCTTGCTTATTCATCAATTGCACACGCAGGATATGCATTAGTTGGTATCGTTGCAGGTACCGCCGAAGGCTACACTGCAGTTCTATTCTATTTATTTGCTTATACATTAATGAATGTTGGTGCATTTGGTGTTATAGCTTTCTATGAAAAGCATACTGGAAAAGATTTTACTAATATTGAAAATTTAGCAGGCGCAGGTTACTCTCAGCCAATTCTTGCTGTTCTTTTATCTTTGTTTCTTTTCTCGTTAATGGGAATTCCTCCTTTGGTTGGATTCATTGGAAAATACAAAGTATTTGCAGCAGCTATTAATCAAGGAGAAATTACACTTGCTGTTATCGGTGTTTTGGCTTCAGCTGCCAGTGCATATTATTATTTACGTGTAATGGTTTATTTATATTTTAAAAGTTCAAAAGTTGGTATTAAATTTACTTCTCCATCTTTTGTTTATCAATTTGCGTTAATTTTGCTACTCTTATTGACTTTGTATTTTGGTATTATGCCAAGTGAAATTTCAAAAGTGTTAGAGTCTTTTACTTGGAGTTCAATCGTAAATTAATGGATTTTACCAAAATCTATTAATTCAAAATTGGTAATAACTAACAAAATCTGTTTGGCTCGAATGATAACAATTGCGTTTTTAGAAGAAACTGTTAGTATTTATAACTTTGTTAAACAATAAAAATGCCGTATCTTTGCGACCCTGTCGTTAGAGACACTAACGACTGTTTTATTAGAAATAAAACATCCGTAGGAAAAATAAATAATGAAAAAAACTTTTTACGAGGTTACGTATATCGTTAACCCCGTGCTTGAAGAAGCAGAGACTAAAGCTGAAATTGATAAAATCAACAGCTTTATAACCAGACAAGGTGGCGAAATTGATGAAGTTAACGAATGGGGAAACCGTCGTTTGACTTACGAAATGAGTGGTAAACAAACGGGCTATTTTGTAAACATGTATTTCACCTCACCTGGTGAACTAATTGTAAAGCTTGAAAGAATGATGCAAATTAACGAAAATATTGTTCGTTATTTGACTCTTAAATACGATAAAAAAATGTTGCGTCATCGTGAGATGTTGAAAAGAGGCGAAGTGCCAAATATTTTCAAAGTAATTGATCAAGATCCAGAAGCTTAATAAGGGAATATCATGTTAAAAAATCCACAACACCCCAAAAAAGGTCAGCTTCGCGACAAACAGTGTCTATTTTCTAAAGCAGGCCTAGAATATATCGATTATAAAGATACCGATACACTTAGACGATTTATCAACGATCAAGGAAAAATTCTTCCTCGTCGTGTTACTGGTACTAGCACAAAATTTCAACGCCAATTGGCTAAAGCCGTTAAACGCGCTCGTCACCTTGGTTTACTCGCATTTGTTGCTGATAATGTACGCTAAAAGAAAGGAATCGTATAAATGAATATTGTTTTAAAAAAAGACGTTGAAAACCTTGGTCAAAAAGGCGACGTTATTAAAGTAAAAGCTGGCTATGGTCTTAACTATTTAATTCCTGCCGGTTTAGGCGTAGTTGCTACAGAAGGTGCTGTTCGTGACGTGAATGAAATGAAACGTCTGATTGCTCTGAAACGACAACGAAATGAATCAGCAGCTAAAGAATTAGCTGAATCTATTGAAGCTACTACTCTTACAATTGCCGTGAAAACTGGTGAAGAGGGCAGACTTCATGGAACTGTTACTACTCAACAAGTTTCAAATGCATTGGCTGAGAAAAATATTATTGTTGACCGTAAAGTTATATCATTAAATAGCGAAATTAACGCTCTTGGTGAATATACTGCTACTGTTTCTTTATCTGCAAAAGCTAAAGCAAACTTAAAAATATGGGTCGTTAAGGCTTAATGCCTAAAACCAAAAAGAAATAAAAGCTAATGCTTACTACATTATTTCGGGGGATAAGTATCATTTTCTTATCCCCTTTTTTTTTATTTGCTCAAATTCCTTCACCAGTTTCTTTTTATGTGGTAGATTTGCCCAAAGAAGTTAGGCAAAATGAAGTAGTTACTATAACTATAGAAGCAATTATTGATGGAGAGTGGCATTTGTATGGGGTGGATCTTCCTAAAGGTGGTCCTGTTGCAACAAAATTTTCTATCAAATCTGGAAATGCTCAAATAAATGGTAAAGTTATGGAATCTGAAGCTGAAATAGTTTTTGATCCAAACTTTAAAATGAAAGTCTCATGGCATAAATCTGGGGCTCGGTTTACAATTCCAATAAAATATACGGATGCATTAATAGGGGCTGGATTAGTTGAAGTTCAAGTATTATTCATGGTTTGCAACGATGAAGTGTGTTTGCCTCCAACTCGCAAAACTATAAATGTTCCCTTAACTATTGTTACTTCTGATGAATTGAATTCAAGCAAAAGTGAATTTTTTAGCAATGATAAAGATGGTAAATCTGATGTTTTAAATTCTGATAATCGAGACTTACTTGAGCAAGAGAATGATTATTCTTCCTTATTAAGTGGTGGACTCGCAAGTTTTATTTGGATAGCGCTAACAGCGGGTTTTGCAGCATTATTAACACCCTGTGTGTTTCCTATGATTCCATTAACAGTTTCGTTTTTCTCTAAACAATCTAAAGGCAAAAATGCTAAAGCAGTTGTAAACGCTCTTTTATTTGGTATTGCAATTATTGGAATGTTCACCATTTTAGGTGCATTATTATCATTGATTCTCGGCGCTACTGGTGCCAATCAATTTGCTTCAAATCCGTGGGTCAATTTAACTATTGGTTTAATCTTTATTGTTTTTGCAATTTCTTTATTAGGTCTTTTTGAATTGCAACTTCCTTATCAAATAACCAATTTTCTCAATCAAAAGAGCAATGAAAAGTCAGGTTTAGTTGGAATTTTATTTATGGGTTTGACCATAAGTGCTGTTTCTTTTTCATGTACCGCCCCCTTTGTGGGTGGTGTTTTAGCTGCAACAACTAAGGGAGAATGGTTTTATCCCATTTTAGGCATGTTGATTTTTTCAACAGCGTTTTCAACACCTTTCGTTCTTTTTGCAATGTTCCCAAATTGGTTAATGAGTCTGCCAAAAAGTGGTTCTTGGATGAATCAAGTTAAAGTAATTCTGGGGTTTCTTGAGCTAGGTGCTGCAATCAAATTTCTCTCAAACGCTGATTTAGTTTGGAGTTGGGGTATTATCTCAAGACCTTTTGCAATTGCCTCATGGATTGCAATTTGTATTTTAGCCACTTTATATATTCTTGGAAAAATTAAATTTGAATATGAACGTGTATCAGAAAATGTTACCGCTGTCAAATTATTAATTGCTATTCCTATTTTAACGTTTGCTTTTTATTTGATTCCCGGCTTGTTAGGATCTTCATTAGGCGTTTGGGATGCTTGGTTGCCTCCTAAACAAGCAACTGATGTGAGTTTGGTTTCAGGTTTTAGTTCATCTACCTCAAATAATGATTTTGAAGAAGGATGGAATTCTACTATTGATGAAGCTTCTCAGGCTGCGGTTCAATCAGGGAAATATATTTTTATTGATTTTACAGGATTTACCTGTACAAACTGCCGTGCAATGGAGGCAAATGTTTTTCCAAATGCCGAGGTAAAAAAACGTTTTGACCAGTTTGAGTTAGTTAAGTTATATACTGATGGTGGCGCTACAGGGCCTGAGAATCAATTGTATCAGTTTAAATTAACTGGTTCAGTAGCCTTACCAACTTATGCCTTTATAGACGCAAATACAGGAAAATTGATTGCAAAAAAATCAGGCTTTATCGATAAAGATGATTTTGTTAATTTTTTAGATGCTGTTTTAGCTCGTTGATTCGTTAGCTTTAACGCTTTACAGTATATTGTAAAGATTTTAACAAAGCTGGTTTTGCGAATTTTACCTGCCAACTATTTAGTTTTAATTTTTTGCTTGAGTATTTTGCTCAATCCTGCGATTGGGTACTCTCAAGCTGTTTGGACTAAATGGGTTAAAATTGATAATCCAGCAATAGGGGACACAGTCTTAATTTCGAATGAATTTTTATCAGGCTCGGGAATGATTTATTCTAAATATGGGGATATAGATACTGTTTCAAAATTCGTAGAGCTTCCACAATTTGGAATTAAACTAGTCTATTTAAAAGATTCTTTAGTAAATCGAATCTATTTTATGTACCAAATCCAATCAAAATCGCTTTATAAATCACAGCAAAAAGTATTGAATCAAATCCCAAATCTTGAATATCTTGGTTCTGGTGATTCAGTAAGTATAAAAGTAAAAGCGAAAGATGAGTATGATTTATTTGGAAATTCAAAACTTGAAAAAAACGGAAGTTTAACTAGAGGAATCACCGTTGGAAGCAATCAGGATGCTTCTTTAGAAAGCGGTTTACGCTTAGATCTATCTGGGGAAATTGCAGATTCCATTTCAATTATTGCAAATTTAACCGACCAAAGCACTCCAATTCAGCCCGATGGAAGTACACAAAACTTACGAGAATTTGATCGGGTTTATATTCAAGTAAAGTCGCCTAGACACAATTTAGAAGTTGGTGATATTGATGTCACCTTCAATCAAAGTTCGTTTGCTTATATTAATAGACGTTTACAAGGAATTCAATACGGAACGTCTGCATTTAAAACTAAACATAACTATTTGGCGACTGTTGCAAAGGGCATTTTTCGATCACAGCCATTTCAAGGAATAGAAGGAGTTCAGGGACCGTATAGATTAATTGGAAATCAAGCAGAACCTTTTATCGTTGTTATTGCAGGAACAGAGCGAGTTTATCTCGATGGAAAACTGTTAACAAGAGGAGAAGATCAAGATTATATAATTGATTATGGAATTGGAGAAATCTACTTCATGCCCAAGCTTATTATCAATCAAAGAAACAGAATAACAGTCGATTTTCAATATTTGAATCAAGATTTTTCAAGAACCCTTGTAGCTGCTGAAGCGGTTTCTGATCCGATATTCAATCAGAAAATGACAATAGGCGCAAGCTTTATAAAAGAATCAGATAATGATAACTCTCTGGCTCAATTAAGTTTATCCAATGAAGATATTTATCTTTTAGAAAATGCAGGAGATGATGATGATAAAGCTGTCACAACTGGGGTTAAGCCATTTAATCAAATTGATGAAAGAACATCTAATGGCATAGTTTATCTGAGAAAAGATACATTGATAAATGGGAATAGAGTTACTTTTTTTGAATTTGTAGATTCAGGAACCCCAAATGAAAATGTATTCACAGTGAGATTTTCACGATCAACAAATGGGTTAGGGTCTTATGAAAGAGCAGAATCGAGAGTAAATGGTCTCGTTTATCGATTTGTAGGACAAGGATTTGGTGCGTATGATACCTTAAAAACCTTACCAAGACCCCTAGATCATCAAATGATTTCATTAAGAAGTGAATTAAAGCCAGTAAATGGAGTTAATTTAAAATCGGAATGGGCGATTTCTATATTCGATAAAAATAAATTTTCAACTATTGATGACAGCGATAACAGCGATCAAGCAGTATTTCAAGAATTAACGGTTTTTAAAAAAGCAGATTGGGCAGAAATTTCAGGAAAATATTCTTATAAATACAATGGAGAACGGTTTAGATACTTCGATAGACCAGAAGAAATTGATTTTCAAAGAAAATGGAACTTAAACTCATTTACAATTTCAAAACAACAAATTCATGATTTTAGCACAATCATAAAATTTTCGCCTAAAACAAGTCTAGATGTTGATGGTGGCTTGATTGAAAGGAGTGATTTTACTGGAAATAGAATCAAATCTGCTATTGAATCAAGAGAAAAAGGGAAACTTGCTTTTAGCATTACAAATGAATGGATTCAAAGTGAAGATGCGATAGCTCTTACCAATGGAAAATGGATTAATCACCAAGCTGAAGTTTCTTATCCATTTAGACTAAACGAATACGGTTTAGAACCATTTTTAAAAGCAATTTATGATGTGAGAGAACAAAAAGATTTGGCTCTAAATGAATTAAATAGTTCAAGTTATGGTCAATATAGCGCTTCTTCAGGTATTCATTTTTTGCCAAAATCAAAGTTTACATTTGCCTATGAGTTTACTCTAAGAGATGATGCGAGTGTCTATTTAGGTGAGTTAAAACAAGATCGCCGAAATTATATTCAAACCATTTCATTCAAAACAAGAGATTTACATCAGTTTCAAACTGCAAATGTGTTCACATTTCAGAAGCAAATTGCAACTAAAAGTCTGCTCAATCCCGGAATTACAAATAATGATGCTGTTTATTTACAGTCAAAGTCGAATTATCGCTCAAAATCGAGCGCTTTTGAAATAAATTTATACTATAATGTGAACTCACAAAGAACAGCGTTACTTCAAGAAACCTATATTGAGACCGGACCAGAATTAGGCCAATACGTTTGGGATGATTTAAATAATGATGGGCAAAAGCAAATTGATGAATTTTTTCCTGAGCAAACACCAAATGAAGGAACGTTTTTAAAACAATTTTTACCCTCAGATAATCTTTTTCCTACAATAAATTTAATAGCAAGATGGAGATTTAATGTAAATCCTTCAAAATTATTTTCAAAACGGATTACTTCAAATGCAAAAAAATGGGCAAAACTGTTCAACTTATCTATGCAAATTGATATCAGAGAAAAGTCTATTACTCAGAATTTATCTGATATTTATTTACTGCAATTGAACTCATTTCAAAATGATTCCACAACAATTACAGGTAGAATTAACCTTAGAACAAGTTTGCATTTGTTACCTCTAAATCGATTTTTTTCCATTAGAATGGGATTAGATAATGGGAAATCTAAAAATAGGCAGGTATTTGGTAGTGAATCAAATAAGATAAATACATATCGAATTGAAATTTTAAATAGATGGAATAGAAACCTTAATTTTAATCATGAACTAAAAATAAGCGAAGAAGAGCGAAGTAATATTGAAATTGGTTCGCGCTCATTTAGGATTCAAGGATTAGGATTGCAATCAACTATTCAAGTAAATCAATCTAGAAATATTAATTATTCAGCAGAAATTGGTTTAAATAAAAACACAGATTCCAAAATTGGACAAAATGCAAAAAGTACTGTTTTAAAAATAGCTGGAACAACTAGATTATTAGTTGGTGAACGTTGGCAAGGTAGTGGTAGATTACAATGGAGATCAATAGACTTAACAGGAAACTCAAGTTCTTTAGGAAATTTTGAGCTCACTGAGGGAGGCGGAGAAGGGGCAAATTGGCTCTGGTCGGTTCAAGCATCGTATCGAAATAGTTCATTTGTACAAACATCGTTTAACTACGATGGTAGAACAATAAAAAATCGCCCAACTATTCACACTTTTAGATTAGTCATTAGAGCTTTGTTTTAATTTTCTGAAAAAAAAGAACTGTAAAGAATTAATATTGGAGTATTATGTCTAATTATTCTTTAAAACACCAGATTATCGGACAATCTTAGCTTATTTTTTTTGAAAATGATTTTTTCTACGTAAAAAAATCGCTTAAATTAGAATCAAAATGTGAATTCCTTTGAAAGAAGCTTTGACATTTTAAATAAATTGCTCTATAATCGTGAGTCTTAATTTTAATAACTAAAATTTATAATCTGGAGTGTATCTTATGACCCTCTCATATTTTATGTTCTTACTTCAATCTGGCGAAGAAAGCTTTTTTAATGTGCTCGTACAAAAGTTTAATGAAGGTGGCGACTTCATGTGGCCTGTATTAGCATGTTTAATTATCGGCCTTGCCATTTTTTTAGAACGACTTATTACTCTTAATCGCTCAGACATTAATACCCGTAAATTTATCGTAGAAGTTAAAGATGCTCTTCAGGAAGGTGGTTTTGCAGCTGCTGAGGAAGTTTGCTCTCGTACTCGCGGTCCTGTTGCATCAGTATTCCAAGCAGGCCTTATGCGTGCAGACGAAGGCTTAGAAGCAGTTGAAAAAGCAATCTCAGCTTATGGCTCAATCGAAATGAGTTTCCTTGAAAGAGGTCTTGTGTGGTTATCATTATTCATCGCTCTTGCACCTTTATTCGGATTTACCGGGACTGTAGTAGGTATGGTGGAAGCATTTGATGCTATTGAAAAAGCAGGTGATATTTCACCTTCATTGGTTGCCGGTGGTATTAAAGTTGCTCTTTTAACTACTATTGGTGGTCTTATTGCCGCTATTGTGTTACAAGTTGGTTACAACTATTGTGTGTCTAAAATTGACCGCTTAGTAGTTGATATGGAAGAAAGCTCAATAGCTTTAATCGATTCTATTGCCTTAATGCACCAAGGTAAAGCTATAACTGAGAAAAAAGATTAATTAGAAACGGATAGTCCTATGGATGTATCAACAATTGCAGTAGGCATATCTTTTGGAATGTCATTACTTTCTGTTTTGGGAATGGCTCTTTTCGGAGCTAAAAACCTAATTTCAGGAAAACATGAAATGCAAAAAATTCTTGTATTAGTCATTCCATTCCTAGTCTTTGGTGGAGTTTATTTTGCCACAGGTAGTGCCGATGAAGCCGCTATGTTAACAATGCTTATTATGCTTGGTTTCATGGCTATATTAATTGCCTTTAGTGCAATTAAAAGTGTCTTTAACTTTTAAAGCTTAACGCTCTATGTTACTCAAAAAAAAGAAACGTGATCCCGCTGAAATTCCAAGTTCATCACTCGCCGATATCGCTTTTTTGCTTTTGATTTTCTTTCTTGTAACCACAACTATTGATGTGGATACCGGTATTGGATTGGTTTTACCGCCACCTCCTGATGATTCTGAACCACCTCCGATTAAGGAGAGAAACATGATGAAGCTGTTGGTTAACTCTGCTGGATTGATTCTGATGAATGAAAAACCATCAGCACTTACTGAAGTTAAAGAAACATTAAAAAAGTTTATTGACAACAATGGTGCAGAGGCTAATTTGTCAGTTAGCCCACAAAATGCAATAATTTCCTTAAAAACAGATAAGCAGACTCCCTATAGAATTTACATTGATGTATTAGATGAGGTTAAAGGAGCTTATGCAGATTTAAGAAATACCCTTGCAATGAGTAGGTATGGTGTTCCTTATGATAAACTTAGCAAAGAAAGTCAGAAGGTCGTCAATCAAGAATATCCACAAAAGATATCTGAGGCTGAACCTGATAAAGGTAATTAAGGAGAACTATGGCACATTTTAAGAAAAAATCTGCAAATACAAAACAAGAAGTACCGACTTCAGCTATGCCTGACATCGTATTTATGTTATTGATTTTCTTTATGGTAACTACTGTTTTAAGAGAAGTTACCTTACAAGTGCGTGTAGATTTTACTAAAGCTGAAAATATTGAGAAAATTGAACAAAAACGTTTGGTTAGCTACATTTACGTTGGTCCTGAAAAAAAACCTGGAAATATGCTTGGTGACACAAAAGTTCAGATAGATGATGCTATTGTTAGAAACGTTAAAGATATTAGACGTTTGATGTACGATAAGCTAGTTGAGCAACCTAAATTAATTGTTTCATTACGTGTTGACCATAGCTCAGAAATGGGTTTAGTTACTGATGTGAAGCAAGAGCTAAGGGAAGCTGGAACGCTGAGGATTAATTACTCTTCAAAACGAGAAATGAAATAATAAAACCAATTTTGTACTCTTTGTTTCTCAAAAGGAGTAGTTTCTATTGCATGTGCAATTATGAAACTACTCCTTTTTTTATGTTAATTGGCAGTTCTAACTAAAATGAATTGAACTAAAACTATTTTGTTGATTAGTTTTAGTTTTGATAATGAATAATTGATTCAATAAGTAGTAATCTGTGTGCTGGATAAAAAATTATTAGAAATAGTGGAAAAATTACCTTTAGTCATGTTATGTTATGACTCATCATCTCTGCCAAATTGTGAATTAAATTAAGGATTGAACAAAAAGCTAAAGTACGTTCTCCCTTATTTATTTCGGGTTTTGACTAAAATAAATGTATTAAATCTTAGTGCGAACTCAGTTTAATAAAAAACTGAAGACCCAAAAAATATAAATTGTCTTGTTTAGAATTGAAAATTCGATATAGCTAGATTCTAATCGGTCGATTTGGATTAATAAGATAAATATAAGCCTACTTCATTTAGTTAATAGCTACAGTTTGCACCCATACAAATTGTGCGAAATCGCTGAAAATTACTTTTCATTTAGCTAACAATTAAATGTTAGTTGCTAAAACAGCTTTATGCTCGAATTTGAGATTATTTTAACAATCTCCCAAACTCAAGTTAGGTTATTTAGTTATTATTAAAATTGAAATGTTCGAGGTAATAAAATTGTGATGCAGAAATAGCAGCGAAAAAAGACCAGATTAATGTATAATTGAATGAATTTTGGATAAACAGAATGAGAAGTATAGAACTAAATAGAAAGAGGTTATTTCTTTTAGTTCGAAGCCATTCGAAATAACTATTGTTATTTTTTTTAATATCATTTGAATCAGATTGGCTCAGTAATAAACCACTTACTATAGTGATAGTCCCTAATGTAAAGTAAAGTAGTATGGATAAATAGAAATTGTATTCTTTTAAACTAGGAAAGAATTGATATAATAAAGATTGTTGCTCAGAGCTTATAAAGAAGTAAGAATAGATTGCTTGATTATCCCAAATCAATATAACCCAAATAATCGAACTGATGATAGAATACATTAAATAATTATATTTTTTCTCCAACGATGTAATAAATAGAATTAGTAATACATATTCGAATCCGAATAAAGCAGTTAAACCCCAGATGAAAAAAGCATTTTGAAATTCAAATTGACGATAAAAATATAATCCAAATCCAAAGCTAAGAAAGCCAAGTAGCGTAAAATCTGCTTGCGAAATGGCAAATACCCAGATAATTGGATTAAACAACCAAAAATATTTGAATTTATTGGGAATCGTGAAATCAATAAAAAAAGCGAAAATTAAGGCTAGTAAGATTTTTGAAGAAAAAAGAGTGCCAAATAATCCAATCTTTTTGTAAAGAAAAAAAATCGGTTTTAAACCAATTAGAAGTGGCACAGGAGTAGTAGTTACTTCAAATTTATTGGGAAGATAGTCAAATAATAAGGCTGATTGAGCTTTTGCAATTAAAGGATCGGTTGGTGTAATTGAATAAGGATGAATAGAGTGACTCCATATAAAAACATCCCAAAGAAGTTGAATAATGGAGAAATTAAAAAATATTGAAAACGGCAAGCATAGTAAAGTGAGTAAAAAAAGGCTACTGATAACCTCTTTTTTTGAATTAGGCTGAAATAAAGAAACAGAATTCCAAATAATAATTTGAGCTACTACTGCAAGTACAGCCACAAAATATAGACTGCAACTTGGGTTTTGGCTTAAACTCATAGGAAAAATTAAAGAAGCCGAAAAGAGAAATCTTTTCTGGTTAAAAGAGAGATTGATCCTAAAAAGATTCACACCGAAAAATTAAACGATAAAGTTACTTCATTACCGATATCATTGTAGGCAACTGATCCTGAATAATGTTTCATTAAATACACGCCTCTACCACCTGACTTTAATAAATTTTCTTCTTCAACGGGATTAGGCAAATTGTTTGGATCGAATCCTTTTCCTTGATCTTTAACTGTAAAAATTAAGAGATTATTTTCATTAATAGTTGTTTTAACAGTTACAACTTTTGAAGGGTCAAATTGATTTCCATGAATAATTCCATTTGTGCAAGCTTCAGTTACAGCGAGCATAATATCTGGATATACATCATCGGACACTTCACATTCTTCACAAATGGTGATAAGAAACTCTTCAAGAGAGGAGATTTCTGATAATTCTGATTTTAGAGTTAATTCACGGTAGAATGCCATCATTCAATAATTGCTTAAAAAAATGAGAATCGCAAGGTTTCTTACGATTCTCATAAAAAAATCTTGAATCAATTAAGCGTATATACCTCTGATTCGTAAAGTTGTTGCAACTTTGTCGATAGCAATAATATAAGCAGCTTGTCTTTGAGTAACGTTATATTTTTCTGCAACAGCGAAAGTCTTTTCAAAAGCTTCACGCATCATTCTTATTAAGCGACGATTCACGCGTTCTTCAGTCCAAAAATATCCTTGTTTGTCTTGTACCCATTCAAAATAAGAAACCGTTACACCGCCAGCATTTGCAAGGATATCTGGAATAACCATGATACCTTTTTCATCTAAAATTTTATCTGCGTTTGCAGTTACTGGTCCATTGGCGCCTTCCGCAATTATTTTGGCACGAATTCTTGAAGCATTTTTCTTGCTAATTTGATCTTCTTTAGCAGCAGGAATTAAGACATCACATTCTAATTCAAGAAGTTCTTTATTAGTGAATTTGTCTGCACCAGAAAATCCATCTAAAGAAAATTTATTTAGAGCAGAATAATTCATAGCAGCAGGAATATCTATTCCGGTAGCATTATAATAAGCACCACTAATATCAGAAATGGCAATAATTTTTGCGCCTTGCTCATACATTAATTTTGCAGAAATTGAACCAACGTTTCCAAAACCTTGAACGGCAACAGTAGCTTTATTTGCTTTAATACCCAATTTATTCAAACCTGCAAGGGTTACCGTAACTACACCACGACCTGTAGCTTCTTTTCTACCTTTTGAACCACCAAGAATAATGGGTTTGCCTGTTACAACAGCAGTTTGAGTACTACGGGCGTGCATACTATAGGTATCCATAATCCAAGCCATAACTTGCTCATTGGTATTCATATCTGGAGCAGGGATGTCTTTTTCAGGACCCAATATATCTAATAAACTGGCTGTGTAACGTCTTGTAAGTGATTCTAATTCGCGTTGTGACATTTCTTTAGGGTTACAGCGAATGCCACCTTTTGCTCCACCATAAGGGACATTTACGACTGCACATTTCCACGTCATCCATGCTGCAAGTGCTTTTACCTCATCAATATTAACATCAGGAGCATAGCGAATACCACCTTTAGTTGGTCCTAACACATCGTTATGAAGAACTCTAAAACCTTCAAAAACTTGGATTTTCCCACTATCCATCATAACAGGAACAGAGACAATTACCTGTTTTGCAGGATTAGAGAGGTATTGAAACATACCTTCATCAAGATTTAGAATTTCAGAAGCAAAGCGAAAACGTTCCATCATTGATTCAAATGGGTTTTCGTGATCGAGAATAGGCCCTGGTTCTTTGTAGATACTAGGTTTTGTAGGATTTGTAGTGTAAGACATAAAGACCTTTAATTGTGGTAAATTGTTTCCAATTAGTTGATTTATTGAGAATATTATCTCAATGATACAAAATATTCATATTGAATCGCCCAAAATTACATAGAAAAGCGATTTTATACAGTATAAATTGTGAATTTATTTTTCAGTTGAAATGCTTAATAATTAAATAACATTAAAAAGATGGAGATTTCTTATTATTACTTTCTGTGACACATCACACTGAAAGTATGGTATATGGAAGAAAAACAGCTCAAAGCTGAAAAAAACGATGAAAATAAGACTATAAAACTATCGACAGCTGCTAGTTTTATTGAAATTGTGAAAAAGGAACGTTCATTCCTGATAATTATCGGGGTAGCTTTTTTTAGTGCTGGTGTTGCTTACCCTCATGCTCAAATTGCCATGTGGGTTGGATTTGTGCTTGCTGGATACTCCGCTATAGCCAATGATAGTATTCAGACAATTGGGACGTTTTTGGCATCAAACTACAATAAGAAGTGGTGGGTTCTATGGTTATATATCGGTTCAATCTTTCTAGGAGTCGTTTCTTACAGTTTTTATAATTTTTCCGGTGATGTAAGTTATCAACGTCTGGCTTCTAAAGGATTTGATATTGCGCCTGTGTCATTTTCATTTCTTCAAATTGCTGCACCCATATTTTTGTTGATTCTAACACGTATGCGAATGCCTGTTTCTACAACTTTTCTCATATTGAGTTGCTTCTCAGCAAATTTAGCTGGAATTCAATCAATGTTAGTGAAAAGTGTTAGTGGCTATTTATGGTCTTTTATCATTGCAATCATTCTTTATATTGCATTTGCAAAAATTATTAGAAAGTTTTCTAAGTCAAAACCTCATTTTTTGTGGATGCCTGTTCAATGGATAACATCTGGATTATTGTGGGCGGTTTGGGTTATGCAAGATGCGGCTAATATTGCTGTTTATTTACCTCGTCAGCTGAATATGAGTGAATTTTTAGGATTTTCAATGTTCATCTTTCTCGGTTTAGGTGTTTTATTTTATTTGAGGGGTGATAGAATTCAAGAAATTGTAACGGAGAAGTCAAATATTATAGATATAAGAGCTGCAACCTTAGTTGACTTTATCTATGCTGTTATACTTTATTATTTTAAAGGGCTTAGTAATATTCCTATGAGTACCACTTGGGTATTCCTTGGTCTATTGGCTGGTAGAGAAATTGCAATGAGCATAACTGATTCTCAAGGAGAAGGAAAGCCATTTATAAAAAGTCTAAGTATGATGTGGAAAGATGCTTCTTATGCTTTAACGGGTCTTATCGTATCTATAATTTTAGCTATAGCCATCAACCCAAATCTAGATGACGAATTGATTGAGCTTATTAAATCTTTTTTCTAAATCTCAATAAGTTATTCTCCTCTAAATAACTTAGTTTAGGTTCTGACTAATTACTGACTTAATTTAGATTTATGGATTCTTTATTTGGTTATTGTATTTCAGGAACCGTACCTGTTCGAGTTTCCGATTCCGATACATCAGAAATGGATACCCAATTATTATTGGGTGAATGTTTTGAAGTGCTTGCTATTACGGAAAGATGGGTTCGAGTTCGATCTATTTATGATAAAGTTGAAGGTTGGGTGAATAAAGTTCAAATTAAATTTCTAAATCCAAATGAATTTCAAGATTGGTTTAATCATCCACAAAAAGAGAGATCTCCATATAGAAGCTTTTTTGCATATAATGATTTAGATGCCATTCACGTCCCTTTTGGATCAGAAGTAATTTTTGATGATGTCTCTGTAATTCTTCCACATGGCAAATATGAAGTTCGTCAGCCACCTTTTTTAATAAAATCTGTTGGAATTTTGGAAACAGCAGAAAATTTTTTAGGAACACCTTATTTATGGGGTGGACGAACTGATACAGGTATTGATTGTTCTGGGTTTGTTCAGATTGTTCATCAATTATTTGATTTTAATCCACCAAGGAATTCAAGTGATCAGGCTTTGATTCAACCCGTTAGAAATGCAGATATATTAACTGCAAAAAAAGGTGATTTAATCTATTTTGGTGCAAGCAATGATAAAATTAGCCATGTTGGTTTTTATCTTGGTGAGGGAACCGTATTACATGCTTCTGGCCATGTGAAATTAAATAATTTAATTTATGATAGTCGTTTTGATAATCCATTTCCTTTTGATAAACGACTTTCTGATCGAATACAGTTAATTCAAGATTCATCTGCTTTAAAAGGGTAATTAAATTCTATTCAATTTCGAAGCGTTTGAGTCGTTATAAATCCTGTTTCTTCCATGAGCTTAACTGGGCAAGTATTAGTTTTAAATCAAGATTATCAACCCTTGAGTCTTTGTAGTGTACGAAAGGCTTTCATCTTACTTTTATTGGAAAAAGCGGAGTTAATACACAAACACGAAAGCCAAAGAATAAAAACAATAAATGCCTCTTTTGATTTACCAACAGTTATTCGTCTCAAAGATTACGTTAGAATTCCCAATAAAAACATTGTTGTGACACGAAAAAATGTTTTAAAACGTGATGCGAATCGATGTCAATATTGTGGATCTCGAGAATCTCTTACTCTTGATCATGTTATCCCCAGAAGTAGAGGAGGTGGGGATAGTTGGGATAATTTAGTGACTTGTTGTGCGTCATGTAATGTTAAAAAGGGAAATAAAACACCCAAAGAAGCTCAAATGCCATTACTTTCTAAACCACATAAACCGCATCATTTAATGTTTTTGAGGTCACAAATTTCCAGTGTGAATGAACATTGGAAGCCATATTTGTATATGTGATTTTATTTAGGTCAGCAATATGCTTAAACATTAAATGAATTCAATCTAAACAAGATTTTCAAAATCCGTATCTTTAGACATAAAGTTTAATCATTATCAATTTTTTTTATTTAAATGAGTACAAAAGGACGCGTATTAGTAGCTATGAGCGGTGGAGTTGATTCTTCCGTAGCTGCTGTTATGTTAAAAGAAGAAGGCTACGAAGTAATTGGAATTACCATGAAAACCTGGGATTATTCACATAGTGGTGGAAAATCAAATAAGGAAACAGGTTGTTGTACCTTAGAATCCATGAATGATGCGCGTCAAATTGCTCTAAAATATGGGTTTAAGCATTTTATTGTTGATATAAGAGAAGAGTTTGGCGATTGGGTAATTAATCGTTTTGTAGATGAATACATGAATGGAAGAACGCCAAATCCCTGTGTATTATGTAATACGCATATTAAATGGACCGCTTTACTCAAACGTGCAGATGATTTAGGTTGTGAGTTTATCGCAACTGGACATTATGCCAATATTCGTGAAGAAAATAGTCGTTTTGTGATATCGAGAGGAAAAGATATTAATAAAGATCAGTCGTATGCATTGTGGGGAATTTCTCAGAAAAACCTTTCTAGAACTCAATATCCTTTAGGAAAATATCATAAAACCGAAATTCGTCAACTAGCGCATGATTTTGATTTACTTAATGTGGCCAATAAAAAAGACTCCTACGAAATCTGTTTTGTGCCAGATAACAATTATCGCCGTTTTTTAAAACATCGTGTTGCAGGATTAGAAGATCGAGTTGAAGGCGGATTATTTGTCGATAAAACCGGAAAAGTGGTTGGAAAACATCACGGATATCCATTTTATACAATTGGTCAACGCCGTGGTTTGCATTTAGCCATGGGTTATCCAGTTTATGTTACTGATATAGATCCAATTGAAAATATAGTTACGATTGGCGAAGAATCAGACTTATTAAACACGGTTTGTACAGCTCGCCAAATCAATATGGGAAAATATGATCGTGTACCTGAAGAAGATATGAACGTAGTAGGAGCGATTCGTTACAATGATGACGGTGCTTACGGCTTCTTAACACAAACAGGCGATGATGAGCTTAAGATTCGTTTCCCTGAAGGTCGCTACGCTATAACTCCAGGTCAAGCATTAGTTTGCTACGAAGGTGATGATGTTCTTTGTGGAGGCTGGATTCATACAGTTAGTACGCCTGATCGAGGGTGATTAATAAACTAAAATTACTCCAACCAAGGATTAAGAAGTTTTACACCTGTAGCTTCGAAATCTTTGGTATTTCTTGTAACTAAAATCGCATTTTTTGATAATGCGATAGCGGCAATCATGGAATCGATGATGGGCAATTTTATGCCTTTATTTTCCATTCTAGCTGTTAATTTACCCCAAATCATCGCTTCTGAAATTCCAAAAGATAAAATCCTGTTTTTAAATCTTTCATCTAATTCAGTTTGTAGCCAATTTGTAAGTACATCTTTTTTGGATGAATCGTTCAATTTTTCAATTCCTTTTCGAATTTCAGCAATTGTGAGTACTGACAAAAATAATTCATAATCAGGGGTTTCATTAAACCATTGGATTACTTTAGAATCACCCTTTATTTTTGTTAATTCTGATAAAGCATTTGTATCAATTAAATAATTCACAATTCAATTTCTCTACTAGTAGTGTCTTTATCCCGACTTAAATCAATATCTAATCCATAAAATGGTGAATCTTTAAAAAATTCTACCAATGATTTTTTTGGTTTTAAACGCTCGAATTCATCCTGTGAAAGCACAACAACGGCAGGCTCACCATGGCGCGTAACAAATTGTGGCCCTTCATGTAAGGCTGCTTCAACAACTGCGCTGAATTTTGCTTTAGCTTCTTGTAATTGCCAAGTTTTTGACATAAAAAATCCTATCTAAGCTGACTAGTCTGACTAATATAATTGGAATTTAAGTGCATTCAAAGTGGAAGTCAAATGAGAATTGCTTCTATACTTTTTAAGTTTTCATAAAAGCAAAGTTTTAATGAGACTATTTAGGCAGGATGAAAACTTTTGAATAATTTTCAATTTCGTAAGTTTTTTAATTCAAGTACAAAACCGTTGTTTTTCTTGTCATATCTCGAAATAGAGTCTTAAAATCAATAAAAGTGTTAATTATTGGAGTCAATTCCAAGAATTAGTATTAAATTTTGGAGTTCATTCCAAGAATTAATACTTTTGAATTATAATTCACATCATTATGATTCAACGTTTAATTTATAATCAGTTAGTAGCAAATCTTTCAAATCCGAAAATTTTGCTACTGTATGGACCAAGACAAGTTGGAAAAACAACTGTTTTAAAGCGATTGAGCAAAGAAACAGATAAAAGAATTTTATGGTGGAACGGGGATGAACCTGATATTCGAGCTGATTTAAAACAAGCAACATCCAGTTTTTTAAAAAATCAATTAAGCAATTATGATGTTTTGATAATTGATGAAGCACAACGAATTGAAAATATTGGTTTGACTTCAAAACTTATTTACGAGAATATCCCTGAAATTAAAGTTATTGCATCAGGTTCATCTTCATTCGATTT
>CAZNTR010000006.1:0-53244 GCA_964575925.1 uncultured Chitinophagales bacterium | reverse complement strand
GAACTCTTTCAAAACTATCCAAACCCATTTAACCCAAGTACAACCATTCGATTTGCTCTTCCAAATGCAACACAAGAAGTATCACTTGCCGTTTATGATTTGTTAGGAAGACAAGTAGCTTTACTGGTTAAGCAAGACATGAGTGTAGGTATTCATACGGTTTCCTTTAATGCTGAAAACCTTTCAAGTGGAATGTATTTTTATCGATTGCAAGCAGGAAGTTTTGTTTCTGTAAAAAAATTAACACTTATTAAATAAGTAAAAAGAGCCAATAAAGCTTTATTTATTTAGATTTAAAAAAAACCGTTTGATTATTCAAACGGTTTTTTTTTGGAATTTTAACAAATTGTAAAAAATGAAATTAATATTTAATTTCACTATTAAAATGGATTCTTTCGGTTTACGCCCTTTTATTTCCTGCTAATTCGCCACCTATTTTGCTTAAAACTACTTTTCAAAGTAAACTTAATAGTTAAAGATTACTTCTTAGGGTTCTGAATATCAACCAAATAAGAAAAGTATTAAAACAAAAAAATTGTGAAGAACCTATAATTAACAGGAGTTTTTTTAGGTAAATGATTAATTGAGTTCTTTTTTATTCTCTTTTACATTATAAAATAAAAAAGCATCTTTAACAGCATTTTTTTCAAGAACTTTGTCAATTACTTGATCCATTCTTTCAACGTACTCGACATTCAAATCTCCAAGAATATTTTTTTCAATTTCAAAAATGTCCTTTTCGTTTTTTATTGGAAGTACTACCGTTTTTATTCCTGCTCGTTTGGCTGCAAGAACTTTTTCTTTAATTCCTCCAACAGGAAGAACAAGACCACGAAGGGTTATTTCGCCAGTCATTGCAATACTTGAATTTACTTTTCGCTGAGTGAAAATTGAAGTCATCGCCGACATCATACTTATTCCTGCACTTGGTCCATCTTTTGGTGTCGCACCAGCGGGTACATGAACATGTAAATCCCAATGTTCAAAAACAGCTTCAGGAATTCCATATTTAGTTGCGTTCGATTTCAAGAAAGAATACGCTAGTTGAGCGGATTCTTTCATTACATCCCCTAATTGTCCTGTGAGTTTTAGCGAACCTTTTCCAGGTGACATAGAAGCTTCTATAAAAAGAATATCTCCACCAACAGGTGTCCAAGCTAAACCAGTTGCAACGCCAGGAACAACAGTTCGCTCGGCAACATCTTGAAAGAATTTAGGCTTACCGAGATACTCCTCAAGTTCTTTTAGCCCAACTGTAATTTCTTCTGCTTCATCGGAGGCTACTTTAATAGCAACACCACGAATTACGCCACCAATTTCACGTGTAAGACTTCGAACACCTGATTCTCTTGTGTAAGATTCAATAATCATTTCAATCGCTTTGTCCGTGATTTTGAATTGTTTTTTAGTCAAACCATTTTCTACTAACTGACGCGAAACTAGATATTTTTTCGCAATTTGAACTTTTTCTTGTAAGGTATAACCACTCAAATGAATAATTTCCATACGATCTCTGAGTGGACCAGGAATGGTTTCAAGAGAATTTGCAGTTGCAATAAACAAAACTTTACTTAGATCATATTCAAGTTCTAAGTAGTTGTCGTAGAAGGTGTTATTTTGTTCTGGGTCTAAAACTTCTAGTAGGGAAGATGTTGGGTCTCCTTTATAATCATTCCCAACTTTATCTATTTCATCGAGCATCATAACAGGATTAGCCTTACCAGCTTTTTTCATGTTTTGAATAATACGACCTGGAAGTGCACCTATATAAGTTCTTCTATGACCTCTTATTTCAGCTTCATCATGTAATCCACCTAAACTGAATCGCACAAACTCTCTGTTTATTGATCTAGCTATTGATTTCCCTAAAGATGTTTTACCAACACCTGGAGGACCAACAAGACATAAAATGGGAGCTTTCATGTCTTTTTTCAGTTTGAGAACTGCTAAATATTCGATAATACGTTTTTTAACTTTTTCAAGTCCGTAATGGTCTTCATCAAGAATTTTTCTAGCTCTTTTTAAATCGAGTTTGTCTTCAGTAAAGTCTAACCAAGGTAAATCAAGAATCCATTCAATATGATTCATTAAAATACCATGATTTGGAGCAGCACTTGGTGTCCGTTCTAAACGTTGAAGCTGTTTGTTTAAAGCTTCGCGAATACTTTCAGGTAAATTTTTCTTCGAAGCTTTTGCGCGTAGCTTTTCAACTTCTTGAGAATCATTGTCATCTCCTAATGCCTCTTGAATCGCTTTCATTTGTTGGCGTAAGAAGAAATCTCGCTGTTGTTGATCAATATCAGTTTTAACTTTTGAACGAATTTCTTCACTTAAGTTTAAGAGCTGCAATTCTTTATTAAGATATTGCTGAATTTTGGTCAGTCGTTCAGAGAATTTCATAATTTCTAAAATCTCTTGTTTTTCTTTAAGACCAATATTTAAATTTGAAGCGATAAAATTAAGTAGGAAAACAGGGCTATTTATATTATTAATAGCAATAACTGCTTCTGATGGAATATTTGGTGAAATTTGAATGATTTGCGCTGCAGTTTCTTTAATTGTTCTTAACGAAGCGTCAAGTTCCATTCCTGTCAGATCCATATCGTTTAGATATTTTTCTACTTTAGCTCTAAAAAAAGGCTCTTCACTAGTAATTTTATTTATTTTAAAGACTCGTTTTCCTTGAATAACAATGCTTTTGCTGCCATCGGGCATTTTAATCAATTTTAAAATTTGTGCAACCGTTCCAATTTGATACAATTCGGAAGGCTTTGGATTTTCTGAATCAGGGTCTTTTTGGGTGACTATTCCTATTATTTTGTCACTATCGTAAGCTGTTTTTACAAGATTTAAAGATTTATCTCTTCCTACAGTTATTGGGATAACAACACCTGGGTATAAAACAGTATTTTTTAATGGTAAAATGGGTAAATCATCCGGAATAGTGGAATCGTGCATTTTTTTCTCTTCTTCATCGGATAATAATGGAATGGCCTGTTCGAAATCATCGAGATTGTCTGCTAAAAAGCGAATGTCTTTAAATGAGGTCATGTAATTTTAAATTTGGTTATCTTGTTTTAATTACAAAAGAAAAGCCAAGACAGGTAATTCGTTCATATTTTCATATTATTTAGGAAATGATGACAAACTGACAGTGCTGTTAAAAAGTGAATTAAGAAATTGACAAGATTTTTAACTAGAAAACGATTTATTAAAATTATTTAAGTCTGTGAGTATCAACGTGTTCTAAGAATAAAATATAATTTTATTATTTTGATTTATTTGTCATATAATTACATTAACTCGTTATAGTTTTAAAGCAAAAATCCGATAAATAGGCAAAATAAGACTTGCTTGAACACAATTAAGACAAATATACTTGCAGATACCATGCGTTTCGAAATCAATCGCAACAATAAGCTATTGATGAAACAACAGGAACGCTTAGCCACGGGCTTAAAAAATCCACGTGCAGAGGATGATGTGGCAAGTTTTTCAATAGCGGCAAAGTTAAATGCACGAATAGCAGGTATTAGCCAGGCTGAAACAAATGTTGCAGATGTTAAAGGGACTCTTGATGTAATGGAAAGAAGTTTAACGACTATTCTAGATTTGTTGAACATAGTAAGGAAAAATGTAATTCAAGCAGCAAATAGTGTGATTGGTGAAAATGAGCGAGATTATATAAGAGTAAGTATAAATGGTATAGTGTCTGAAATTAACTCTATTGTTAATCAAACTGTAATGAATGGCATTAATTTACTTGAACAAGGTTATTCAGCTTCATTTCAAATTGGGGAGACCATTAACGACACAATGTCTATGTTAATTGATGAGGATTTTACAGCTGAAGACATTGTAATTACTGAGGTAAGCTCTGCTGGAGTTTTAGTATCATCGGCACCTGCTTTAACAACGGCAACGAATATTAATGACATTACTCGATTTGGTAATATTCAAGCTGGAGATACTTTTGAAATTAATTTAACTAGAGGAGATGGAACAACACTTTCCACCACATTTACTGCATCGGGCTCTAAAGGTCAGTTAACTACGAGTACTGTTCAAGATATTATAGATACCATAAATGCAACCGTAGATTTTACAGCGGTTTATGATCCTGCTGATGATGGGCAAATTATTATAAGTGAATCTACTATTCCATCAGGAAATGCATTAGCGGCTAGTTTTAATACATTTACAGCTGCCACAGGCTTAGATGGTGCAACGGGTTCAACTAGTTTTATATATAATGCAGCAAGTGGGAATTTAAGAACCGCTTATACAGCTTCAGGCGCTGTTACTGCTGCTACGAATATTAATAGTTTAAATCAATTTGCTAACATTGAAGGGCAAGATGAACTTGATATAACTTTAACAGACAGAGATGGGGCAACTTATGCTGTAACTGTTGTTTTTGCTGGTGCTGCTGCATCCGCTACAACGTCAACCGTAAATGATATTATAACGGCTATAAACGCTCAAGTTGGTGCCAAATTCAATGCAAGTTTTGTTGGTGGGCAAATTGAAGTGGAAGAATTAGCTAAATCTCAACGTTCATTAAATGCAAGTTCATCATTTATTGAACAAAATTTAGATACTGGCGCTGCATCAACTCGTAATTTGAATTTCTCCCAGTCGTTTAGAACGGTTATGTTAAATGTTCCTGGTGTTGTTGTAGGAGCTACTCGCCTAGATGATGGTGTTATTGGTATTGGAAGTGGATTCTTAGGTGGAGATCAGTTTACCATTAATTTAACAGGTAGCAATGGTGCTGTTCAATCAATTAATTATACCTTTGCCAGTCCTACAGATACCTATCAGGATTTAGCCAATTTTATAACAGCTAATTCGAATTTTACTGCAAGTATTGTTGGCGGAGAATTTAGAATCTCAGAAAATTCGCTTACAATTGGAACTGCTTTAGCTGCGAGTTTTAATGGTTATACAGGTGGAGGAACCTTAGTAAATCCAGGTTCAGTTTCTAATGGTGATCGAATTGTGGTTACCAATACTTCTTTTGGTTCAGGTTATACTACCGCAACCTTATTAAATAATTTACCAAGTTTCACCAATGTTCAAGGTGGTGATACAATGGTTTTCAGACTGACCAATAATTTAGGAGTTGCAGAAACAGTAAACTTCGTATTCGCAGGTGGAAGTGCAGGTGCATCAACTTCAACAGTTGCTGATTTAATTACACAAATTAATGCACAAACAACATTAAATGCGGCTTTTAATGCGACTCTTGGTCAAATAGTAGTTGAAGATCCTGTTAATTTAGGTACAACCATTTCTTTTTCAATGGCTAATGCTGATTTTACCGAATTAGCTCGTCCTGCAAACAATGGAAGCATCAATTTGTCCTTTGCTTACAATAATGAATCGATGGAGTCTAATCAACTATTAGAAACAGGTGTAGCAGTTACAGCCGCAACTCGATTAACAGATATTGATGGTTGGGGAACCATAGAAGGGAACGATGTAATTGAAGTTCAATTAACAACTCGTGCTGGAGCTTCTGTGAATTTTACTTATACTTTAAACGATGTTGGCGCAGGTGTTACATCAAATAGAACAGTTGGAGATTTGGTTACCTTTTTAGATGGAAAATCGATTGGAGCTGTTAATTTCTCTGCAAGTTTATCTAGTGGAGTCATTCAAATTAGTGAGGAAAATTCTCCCTCTACAAGTGGTTTTGGTGCAAGTGCTACTTATGCAGAAAATGATATAACGATAACACCAAAAACTTTTCAAGATACAGAGTTTCAAGTGAAAGACTTTTTAAGAGTTTCTGACGATACAGGTTTGGTAATAGGTTTGGGTTATTTAGATTTTAATTCAGGTGCGAGACTTACCCCAACCATTGCAGCACTCATGATTGAAAACGTTGACGATTCAATTGACCGAATTATTAATAGATTAAACGTAACGGGTATTATGCAAAATAGTCTTTCAATACGGGAAGAGTTTTTGCGATCTCAGGAGAATGCGAATAGTAGTTCTTTAAGTAGATTAAGAGATACGGATTACGCAAAAGAGCAAAGTGAGTACATCAAACAACTAATCATTCAAGACTATCAAACAGCTGCTTACGCACAAGCTAATATTTCGAAAGCGTATATTTTAGATTTATTTTATTAAAATTTAGAACCACTTAATAACGGCTTTAATAATTTTTTTATGCAAATCTTTATAAGGTGGATGAAATAAATCTATCGGACTCCATTTAGTTGATCGAATAATTGGCTGTTCATGAGAAAAAGCTTTAAACCCATAATATCCATGAGCATTTCCAATTCCACTATTGTTTACCCCTCCAAATGGCGCATTTGGATGACCATATTGAACAATGACATCATTTATAACTACTGAACCTGTTCGAATAATGCTGGAATATACTTGAATATCATTTTCTGATGAGGTAAAGATATAACTTGCTAAAGGTCTAGGTAAACTAAGTACTTGATTTACCGCAGTGAATAATTCATCATATGATTTTACAGGTAAAATTGGACCAAATAGTTCTTCTTGCATTACAAGCATAGAATCTGTGATATCAGAAAGAAGTGTAAATTCAACTTCTCGCTTTTCGACATCGACATGGCCACCACATATTAAAGAAGCACCTTTTTCAATTGCATCTTCAATAATGTCTTTAAGTCTTTGAGCATGTTTCCGAGTAATAATTTTACAGAAATTGGATCCTTCAAGTTCATGTCCTATCTTGAAAGAAAGCATATTTTCTTTCAATTTATTAAGTAGTTCATCTTTTTTAGTCTCATTAACTAAGACATAATCAGGTGCAATACAAGTTTGACCTCCATTTATATATTTACCAAAAATAATTCTTTTAGCAGCTAAATTAATATCTGCAGATTTAGTTACAATAACAGGAGATTTTCCGCCTAATTCAAGAGTAACTGAGCTTAAGTTTTTAGAAGCTGCTTCCATAACTTTTTTTCCTACCATTGGGCTACCTGTAAAGAAAATGTGATTAAATGGAAGGGAGGTAAGATATTGTGCAACCTCCGCATCACCTTGAACAACAGCAACTTCTGAACTATGAAAAACTCTTGAAACCAATTTTTCAATAAAATAAGAAGTATGAGGAGTGAGTTCTGAGGGTTTAATTATGACACAATTACCAGCAGCAATTGCTGAAATAAGTGGACTGATTGCTAAATTAAAAGGGTAATTCCAAGGTGAAAGTATTAAACAAACGCCTTTAGATCTATATTCGATTTCGCCTGAAAGCGTTGGTATTGTTATAAATCGCTTTAATCGTTTTGGTCTCATCCACGATTTTAAATGGTGAATTACATGTCGAATTTCAGATGTAATGGTTGCAATTTCTGAAAGAAGTGTTTCAAATTCTGGTTTTGCAAAATCAGAATGAATGGCATTAATAAGTTCATCTTGTGACTCTAAAACCGCTATTTCAAGACGTTTAAGTTTTTGTATTCTTTCTTTAACTGAGCTGTCACCTATTTTAACAGCTAAGTTTAATTGAGATTGAAATACATTTTCAATTATTTCAATTGAAGTAGTTTGTAAAGGTTGAGATGCGTTGTTCATAAATTAAAATCTTATAAGTCAATACAAATTACAGCAAAAAAATTACATTTCGATGTTAAGAAAATTAGGCAAGACTAAAAATATTAATCTGATGTTTGATAAACAGTAAATGAAGACCTTTTAAGATTAACTTTTAAATTTAAATACTTAACTAAACTATCTTCCTGAATTAAAGTCTTTCGATGCATTAAATTAATCCAAACAATAACAGAATTACCTGTTAACCCTTTAAATTCGTTTAGTTTAATCTCTTCGTTTTGAAAAGGAGTAGATTTGATTTTTTTTAAGAATAAGGCATAAAATGCATCAGGAGCATTTGAAGCTGTAATCGGAATTTGGTTTCCAGTTTCTCGATACCAATTATAAAAATCTGATTCTCGCCACTCTGTTGTATTGAATCCACCTGCGCCAAATTCCATTTTTGAGTTTATATATCTGATTGAAAAAACACCTTGCCAAATACTAATTGTTAAAAGAAACACAAAATAGATAGTTCGAATAGTGTTAACACTGATTTCGCTGTTCAAAAAATAGGATCTCAATAAAATAATGAGTAAAAATGGGTACATCGGTGCTAACATTCTAAAACTTAGTGCTTCACTTTTACCTGCTGTTGAAATAAGCCAAAGACTCAGAAAATAGATTCCCAAAAATAGAATACTAGTCGTAATAGTCGAATCTGATGTTCTACTACGATTTAGAAAACTTATTTTTTTAAAAAAAATAAGTTTTTGGGTATTAATCTTAAATAAAATAAAAATGGTAATTAGAATTAGGATGACAGAAATCCTTATTCCAAAAGGCAAAAAATGGGGCAGTAGCCATTTAGAAATCACATCTAGTCCCAATAATAAATTCTCAGACAAACTAATAAAAGATTCTCCTCTTTTACCACTTAAGGTGTCGGTAAGCTGATAATTTCTGAAAATCCAAGCTAAAAAAGGAAATGAACTAATAAAAACTAATAAAGCCCATTTTCTTTTATTTGATGTGGAATTCAACATAATTAATGAAAAAGAAGCCCACCAAATAAAACCTATGTACCGTTGAAGCATCAATAAACTAAAAAAAAACAGACCTAAATAGATGCGTTTTTTTTGTATTCCGAAATGGAAACCTAAAAGAGCTAAAAAAATGAATCCTGTTTCACTTACGAACTCAAGACTGAGTTGCATTACTGGCCAAGCTCCAATCAAGAATAGAAAGAGTACACTTGAGTTTAATCTTGTAAGTTGAGTTTTAGGAATTTCAAATTGAATTATTTTCAGTAAACTAACTAATGTTAAGCCAAAAATAACAGCATGATAAAGACTTGAAAGAGCAAAAAAATAATCATCAAAAAGGCTTAATAAAGATAATTGTATTGGATATAAAGGTGGCCATGAAACAAAGTGTTCACCAGTAAATTGGAGAAATTCAAATTGAGCAAGAAAAGACTTTCCAGCATGAATATAATTCACCGAATCTGGGAAAATTGCCAAACCGTATTTAGAAACGGCTAATTGATGAATGCAAACTCCAATTAAAAAAAGGATTAAGCTTGAATCAAAAAAATGGCGTTTCATTAATTCGCTTTATCCAAAATCTCATCAACATAATCGATGTCTTCTCTTAGCCCCATTATTCGATGCGTTATACTATTAGAGGTAGAAATAATTTGTGTTTGAGGAATGGATGTCACTTCGTAAATACGCCCCAATTTATTTTCGTAATCAAATACGGTCTCAAAGGTAAATTTATTTTTTTTCATGAACTCAATAATCTCAGTCTCAGAACCAGACCAGTTTAAACAAACAGAAATGAATCGAATTCCATCAGCATTCGCTTTTTTTGATAACTCATTCATATAGCTTAATGAATTTCGAGAAAGAGGATGATTAAAAGCCCAAAAATGAAGAATTGTAACCGAGTTTGATGAAGGAATAGTTATAGTTGTTTGCTGCAGATTTTGAATCGAAATGGATCCAACTTTTTTATTAGGATAATCCCAAACGTATGTACTACATGCTTGGATTACGAATAAGAGATGAATAAATAAAATCTTTTGTCGCATAGAACCAATTAATTTTTAAGAGAATATAAATAACAAACAAAGATAATAAAACCGATTTTGCTTTTTACTAAGTCATATCATCTGAATAGTTTGTTTTAATTAAAATTACACTTGAGTAACTTTGAGCAGCTTTATGGCAAAACAGTGTTTTTAGGGGAAAATATTTGGCAAGCCATAAGCAGAAAAATCGTGTTTGAGCCTACGTTTATGCTTCATTTCTCAATATGCGTAATGGAGGTTCCTCAGATAATCCACGAGAATTTAACCAGCCAATTCCAACTATAAAAAACGCAGTTCCAATAAAACCGCCAAGAATTAAAACGAAATCGAATGAAAAACTTGTTTGAAAAACGAATTCAGTTAAACTCCAAGTTGCAAGTACAGATAAGATTAAGCCTGTAGCTGTCGCTAAAATTCCAATAAATAAGAACTCAGAAAGTAAAATGTGTTCAATTTGTTTTTTTGAAGCTCCTAAAGTTCGAAGCAAAACACTTTCCTTTACTCGTTGAAATCGTGAAGATAAAATCGAAGAAATTAGAACGATAATTCCAGTTAACATGCTAAAAAATGCCATAAACTGAATGGCTAATGAAATTTTCTTCAAAATGGTATCAACCGTATCTAAAATGACATTTAAGTCAATAACAGACACATTCGGAATTTTAGAGACTAAATCTTTTTTTACTGCATTACTTTGTTCTTTTGTAGTGAACTGAGTTAATAAAACCCAAAATTGAGGAGCGTTTTCTAAGATTCCAACTGGAAATATGACATAGAAATTGGGTTCAACTCTCTGCCAATCCACTTTTCGAATTCCTGTTATGTAGGTTTGAATAGGAATTCCTTGTACATCCCAAACCAAAGTATCTCCAATTGAAATAGATAAATCTCTAACTATAAATTCCTCGACAGTTATCGGAATAGGTTGAGAAGCTAAATTTGATTGTCCAATAAATTCACCTTCGGTTAGTGATTCGCTCCTAGCTAAATAATCTCTATATGAACTTCTGTATTCTCTCTTGAGCGCCCAACTTCGTATAGATTTGGTAGTGTCTTCACTAATTTTCTGAACAGATTCACCATTTATTTCAGAAAGAGTCATTGTTACTATTGGCGTTGCTGCACGTAAAGGCATTCCATTTTTCTCTAATAGTTGAATGGCAGTTTCCTTTTGATCGGTTTGCACATCAAATAAAACCATGTTTGTATCAGATTGCTGAGCAGTAATATCTAGCTGATTCAATAATTGCTGTTGAGTTAACAACAAGGTCATAATTAAAAAAGCTCCTAATCCAATACTTACTAATAATAGTAGGGTTTGGTTGTTGGGTCTAAATAAATTGGCTAAACCTTGGCGAGTAGTAAATGACGCATTAGAAGGGAAAAACTTTCGAGTTAAAGTCATTAAGCCATTGGCAGTCAATGCTAAAATTGAAAACGAAATGGCTAAACCAATACAAAATAGAATGGCGCTCAACCAAGAATTAGTTTGTAAGAATGTAAAAACAAATAATGTTGCAACAATTGCAGAAACGGTAATCCAATGTAATAAATCATTCCAAATACTTGGCATCTCATCAGAAATACGAAGAGTTGCTAGGGGAGACGTTCTTCTTGCTTGAATTAGTGGCAATAGTGCAAAAAGCAAGGTTAATAAAAGTCCAATTCCAAATCCTTTGGTTAAAGCCCAAAATGAAATACTTGATTCAATCGTAACTGGAATGAAATCAGAAAATAGTAATGGAAATAGTGGAACAATGGAAACCCCAATAAGCGTTCCTATCAAAGCTCCAATCAAACCCATAAAACTAATTTGAATGATAAAAATAATAAGAGCTTGTGTTGAACTCACACCTAAGCAACGCAAAATTGCTATCGTTGTTTTCTTTTGTCTTGCATACACTTGAACGGAACTTCCTACACCAACTGCGCCCATAAGAAGAGCAATAAATCCAACTAAATTTAGAAAACTATATAAATTATCTAAAGCTCTACCTAAAGAACGTTTTCTGCCTTCAACTGTTTGGATTCGAATTCGATCATCAGCAGCTTTTTCTTTTAAATTCGTAGCGATTTTTTCAGCATTTTCGACTTTATAGAATTTCTCATAAGTGACACGACTACCTTTTTGAACTAATTGCGTCTCTTCTAATTGTGCAAATGGAATAAAAACTCTGGGTCCAACAAATGCCGCAACAGCTGCTTCTCCTGGAATTTTTTCAACAAGAGTTGCAATTTCGAAACTTACTGAACCTACTTTTAAGCTATCTCCAACAGTTATTGATAATAATTCGGCAAGGTTTTCATCAATAAAAACTTGATTTCCTTTTAAATCTTTGAGTCTTTTTTCAGGATTTGAAAGAATTAATTCTCCGTAAAATGGGAAATCACCTTCAATTGCTCTAACTTGAACTAATCGAGAAAGCCCTGATTTAGGAGCCAAAACCATGGACGAAAATCGAACTTGTTCCGCTTTTTCAAAGCTAAGCGTATCGAAGGTGGCATTATATGAATCATTAAAAGGATAAGAAGCTTCTAGTACTAAATCGGCACCTAATAAGGTTTTGGATTGATTATCAATTGAAATTTGAATAGCATCACCAAAGGATTGAATGGAAACCAAAGCTGCAATTCCAATGGTTATTGAAGCGGCAAATAATAAAAATCTTCTCAAATGAGAGTGACCATCTCTCCAGGCCATTTTGAAATACCAAAAACTAGACATTAATAGTATCCTCAACTATTTTCCCGCCGTGTAATCGAATGATTCGATTAGCTCGTTTGGCTAATTCTAAATCGTGAGTTACTAAAACTAAAGTTGTGTCAATATCTTTATTCAATGAAAATAGGAGATCTTCAATAGAAGTTCCTGTTATACTATCTAAGTTTCCTGTTGGCTCATCTGCAAATAATATTTTTGGCTGATTAATGAAGGCTCTAGCAATTGCAACTCTTTGTTGTTCCCCACCTGATAGTTGAGTAGGGTAGTGATGTGTTCTATCGCCTAATCCAACTCGTTCAAGTAAAGCTTTTGCTTGGTTTGTACCATTTTTGATTCCTTTAATTTCAATAGGAACTAATACATTTTCTAAGGCTGTGAGTGTTGGAATTAATTGGAAGGATTGGAAAACAAAACCGACATGTTCACTTCTCAGTTTTGCACATTGGTTTTCAGATAATTTACTCATTGCAGTTCCTGCTAATTCAATTTCGCCACTACTTGCACGATCTAATCCGGCACAAAGACCTAAAAGTGTGGTTTTCCCTGAACCTGATGGTCCTACTATTGCGGTTATACTTCCTGCTTGAATTGAGAAATTAATGGAATCTAGAACCGTTAATGATTTATTTCCAGATTTATAAGTTTGCGTAACATTGGTAACTTTTAACACTGAGTTTTAAATTGATGATGGATAAAATCTAGTGATTTATAAAAAACACATCGTCACATATCGATAGGATTATTAATCACTTATTTAGGAATTCAAATGAATGCAAGATACGTTCAGATTGCTGTAATGTTGTTATAGATTTTTGTTATTCTAGAGTTAGATAAGATCAGTTCAAGAATTATCAGAAACGACTCCTAGAAATGGAATAAAAAACTAGGAAAATGCTTAAATGCTTCACGAAATTTTGAAATAAGAATTTTAATCGTGCTAGTTTTTCTGATGTTCATCTATTAAAAAAAGAAAATGCTAAAAGAAGTCGTTAAACTCAATTTTTCGATATCATTTAAATTTACAGGTATGAACTTGTTTCAAAAGTGTAGTTGAGTTAAATAATCAGCTTTTCCACAATTTGAAATCATAAAAACCGATAATTTCGAAAGGTTTATGTAAACTCAATGTTTGAATAAGAAATTTTTAAAATGGTATGAAAAAGTCCTTTTGATTAAATTTCATACCTTCTGAAAGAATTCAACAATTTATGCTTACTCTCAAAAGTAGTTTTCAACTCGATAAACTTCTATTTTACTCGATTTGAATGAGTAGAAACCTCAAAATGCAATTTTGGGTGATAACACATAATTTAATACTCGTAAACTGAGTTCATAATTAATGAAATTTAAGCACCAAATGAAGATTTTAGTACTGATTTTTTAATAAGATTATTGCTAAAATTCTAATTTCAAGTTGAACATCGAATTTTTACCACAGATAAATGATACAAATGCGTTTTAAACTATTTTTCACCCTTTCTTTTACTCTTTTAATTTTATCAAGTATTTCAAGTTATGCACAAACTGAAAAACCAAGAATTTTGTTCTTTGGTGATAGTATTACTGCTGGTTATGGGCTAGAAAAATCACAAGCATTTCCAGCATTATTACAAGAAAGAGTTGATTCTCTTAATATTCGATTTGATCTAATTAATGGTGGTCTTTCAGGGGAAACGTCGGCTGGTGGTCTTCGCCGAATTGATTGGATGCTTCAGAAAAAAGTCGCTATTTTTGTTCTTGAATTAGGCGGAAACGATGGTTTAAGAGGTATAGATGTTAAAGATACAGAAGCAAATCTTATTGCAATTATTGATAAAGTAAGAAAGAAAAATCCAGCTACAATAATCATTTTAGCTGGAATGCAAGTTCCACCAAACTTGGGAAAAGAGTATACAAGTGCTTTTGCCGCTATTTATCCCAAAATTGCTAAAGAGAAACAAACTCGATTAATTCCATTCTTATTAGAAGATGTTGGTGGAATACCAGAATTAAATTTACCTGATGGAATTCACCCAACAGCACAGGGACACAAACTAGTCGCAGAAACCGTTTGGAAGTATTTATATAAAGAAATCAATACCTATTATGGTATGCACTAAAAAAAAACCCGCTAAAAACGGGCTTTTTTTATGAAATTATTCAGGTCTCATGTGTGGGAAGAATAAGACATCTCGAATAGATTCCTGACCAGTCATTATCATGGATAATCGATCAATTCCGATTCCTAAACCTGCCGTTGGCGGCATTCCATATTCGAGTGCACGTAAGAAGTCTTCATCAACTCCCATAGCTTCGTCATCACCATTTTCGCGTAAAGCAGCTTGTTCTTCTAAGCGTTCACGTTGGTCAATTGGATCGTTTAACTCAGAGAATGCGTTACAAATCTCTTTTCCGTTACAAATACCTTCAAAGCGTTCAACCAAACCAGGTTTAGAACGATGTTTTTTTGCTAAAGGACTCATTTCAAGCGGATAATCTGTAATAAATACTGGCTGAATTAGTTTGTGTTCAACAAATTCACCAAAAATTTCGTCAATGATTTTACCAACTCCCATGGTGTCATCAACTTGAACATGTAATTCTTTCGCAATTTGTTTTAATTCGTCTAGAGACTTTCCAGCAAGATTATGTCCCGTTTCTTTCTCAATGGCATCAAACATAGGAATACGCGGCCAAGGAGTTTGAAAGTCAATTTCATTTTCACCAACTTTTACTTTTGTTGTGCCATGAAGAGCTAAAGCAACTTTTTCAACCATCTGCTCAGTGAATTCCATCATCCATTCATAATCACGATACGCTACATAAACTTCAACTTGAGTAAATTCAGGATTATGAAAACGACTCATTCCTTCATTTCTGAAATCTTTTGAGAATTCGTAAACACCATCAAAACCACCAACAATTAAGCGTTTGAGGTATAATTCATTGGCAATACGAAGATATAATTTCATATCTAAGGCATTGTGATGAGTTACAAAAGGACGAGCTGCTGCGCCACCATAAACGGGTTGTAAAATCGGAGTTTCAACTTCTAACAGCTCTAAATCGTTCATGTGTTCACGCATCACTTGAACTAATTTACTGCGTTTACGGAAAACTTCACGAATATCTGGATGTACTATTAAATCTAAATAACGCATTCTATATCGAAGTTCGATGTCAGAAAATGCACCGTAAACTTTTGTGACTCCATCCTCTTCAACTTCTTTTGAAATAGGAATTGGTCTTAAGATTTTGTTCAATAGAACTAATTCTTCAGCATGAATAGAAATTTCGCCAGTTTGGGTTCTAAAAACATAGCCTTTAATGCCAAGTATGTCGCCTAAATCGATAAGCTTTTTGAAAAGAGTATTGTAGTTATCAACACCAATATCATCTCTTCTTACATAAATCTGAATACTTCCTTCAGAGTCTTGTAAGTTGAAGAAAGAAGCTTTGCCCATTATACGACGAGTCATGATTCTTCCGGCAACAGAAATGCGTTTTCCATTTTCCTTAATTTCGTCAATAAAGTTGTCAGGATTTGATGTTACATCTTTACTGTGATGAGTTACAGAGTAGGAACTAGGGTAAGGGTCAATTCCCATTTCTCGTATTTGGCGCAATTTATTGCGTCTTAATTCTTCCTGTTCGCTTACGGAAAGTTCTTGTTCAGACATGAATGAGATTGGTTGTGTTTTTACTTTTGATTACATGAAAAAGAGTTTATTAAAGAAAAAGAAATAAACTCATTTTTAATTTGTGATGAAATATTGTTTGAGTCCACTCCAAAAAGTCGATTCTTTCGGTTTTCACCCTTCCAAATTCGACGAATTCGACGAATAGTTTGCTAAAAACTACTTTTCGGAGTACACTCTTATTTATTAACTGAACTCTTATTCAGCTGAATCCTCTATAAAAAGTACTTCCATTGAAACGGCTTCGCGTGGATTATCACTTGCGTCGGTTTGTAAAGCACTAATTTGATCAATTACATCTAAGCCTTCGGTGACTTCACCAAAGACAGTGTATTGATTATTTAAAAAGTGAGCTCCATTCGTTGCATTCACAATATAAAATTGAGAACCAGAAGAAGCACGTTTAGGATTCATTTGATCACCAAGACGAGCTGCTGCAACAGCACCCTTTTTGTGTTGAAATTTAGGATTTATCTCTGCTGGTATTGTATAACCTGGTCCGCCAGTTCCAATACTTCCATTTCCATCAGGTTTTGAATTTGGGTCACCACCTTGAATCATGAAATTCGGAATAACTCGGTGAAAAAGACTGTCGTTATAAAACCCTTCTTTTGCTAATTTGATAAAATTGTCTTTATGAAGTGGAGTTTCATCGTATAATTTGATTTTAATGGAACCAAAACGGGTTTTAATTTCTATCATGAATCTATTTTTCTTTTTTTGATTGATTAATTTCGTGCACAAAGATACAAAATTGTTTAATTGCTGATTTTGGAAATTCTAAAGAGATTGATGGCTTCAAAACTAGAATTGTTGTTTGCTTGGTTTGCTGTCGCTATGAATGTGCTTAGAATGTTGTTTGTTGCCTTTGTAGCATGCTTTTTATTTTGTTGTTGTCAGCGAGGACGCTGACGCTATGGATTTGCTTTTATTACATTATTTGGAAATCTAATTTCAAAAAAAACTATAAAAATGTTGGTCTAGTTAATTGATAACCAACATCTGTTATAGAAACAATTTTTTCCATTCCCATTTTAAATAGTGCTCGTTTTAAAACAGATTCCATCGAATGACTAACATCAGGGAAACCTAAAAGGTGTGAGGCTGCTTTTATTAAATCCTCATAAGCAATTGGATAATATTGATCTAGAACTAGGAAAAGTGCCATTTCTAACTCAACTAATGGAATTTCTTCACTATTAAACTCTGATAAGCCAGAACGCGAACGAATGGTAAATGTGTAAGATGGATTATCATAAACAACACCTTCTTTTATGAATAATTCATTTTGTTGCTGTAATTCTGTTAGCAATTTCTTGGTAATTAAGATACAGTTATCGTTCAGGGAGTCCATTTTCCAACTGTCCGCTAAAAGTCTTGTTAATCTGTACCAATGAATTGGACTCTCGTTTTTAACAATTTCTAAAATAACTTTTTTAATTGACCGTGCCGTTGTAGTGAAGAATTCATCCGGATTACCCAATATGGCAATTGGATGTGGCATAAAAAATTTAATTCTAGGAAGTTTGTTAAGCTTGGGTTTTATGCTCTTTGTAGTCGTAGCCTCAATTTTGTTGAAAGTAAACTCAGAGGGAATAGGCGTTGTAGCAAAAATATCAGAATTGGTGGCTGGTTTTGGAGTGGGTGAGGAATTAGAGTTAGAATTTGAAGAAGAAACTAGTTCTGATCTAACTTTGGGTTTAACTAAACTTTGTTTAGGTTCTGTATTTTCCTGAGCCGATTGCTGAGCAGAGGACTCGTCCAAATTTAAAACGGCATCAATGTCTTCGATATCTTCTTGAGTAACTTGAGGTTTTAAATCGAGTGTATCTACTTTTTTAAGAATACGTTTTTGAGGCTCGTTTTTTGTAAATGCTAATGCATCAAAAAGTAAGGTATCTGTCTTTTTGTAAAGCTTTCTAATTGGATTATAAATCGGATAAGAATAACAAACTGAATTTATAATCATCTCAATAAGGCGATTATTTTGATTTTGAGTAGCATCGGACCAGATGTAGGCTAAGCGTTTATCTTTAAATCGTAAGAATCCGTTTAATAAACTATCAGGGATAGAATAAACATAGGTATCATTTAAGAACGTAGCTTTTTCTAATTGTTGTTTTAATAAACTTGTATCGTGAAATGACCATTTTGTAGCGTTTTCCAAAAAGAGAATCCGCTTTTTAATATCATCATCCTTTTCACCTTCATTTGAAATAACATAAATATAATCAGCAATGGCACTAATTTTTTCAGCGTTCTCTTGAAGAATTTTAGGACTTGATTTTTTAAGTGCAAAAGGATTTATTTTCGGATCAATATAGGAGTAATTCGCTACAACAGAAGCAAAATGTCTATCTCTTATACTATCCAAATTATTTTCATTAACCGTAACTAAAGAGATAGATGCATTTAAAAAATCATGAACAGTAGAACGGTCTAACGTTAGGTTAGTCCAAAAGGCTTTTTCTGCTTTTTCTGAATTAAAAACCCATAAAACAGGTAAAATTTCTTTGGTTTTAAATAATTCTTTAAGAACGGCAGTATCAGATTTACCTTTTTTTTGTTTTAATTTAGGAACACATCTTTTATAAAGAATTGGAGGATAAGTTGGTTTTTGGATTTCTGTGTCAACTTTAAAATAGAGTGTACTTTCCTGCAAAAATTCTGTTTTAACAGGAAAATCGGTAATCAAACAAACATTAGAAAGATTTGGATATACATATTCCAATTGTTCCATTGAACACATCAAAATCGGATGCGTAACAGAAATGGCGTCTTTCGTTGATTTGAATAATGAAACGTAATGAGGAATGCGACTTGTTTCGGTAAAACGAGAGAGAAGGTGTGAGATGTCTTTAATCTTTTTGCGAGCAGAAGGATTCTGTCGAGTTTTTAATAAATAATCAATGAACTCAGATTGAGTTAGTTCTATAAGCCCTGAATAAAAGTCGGTTACAATTTCAATTAAAATTTTTAAATCACTTGTTTCAACATGTTTTAAAATTGGACGATCAGCTTCAATTTGTTCTAAAGTTGAACGTAAAATTACAAACTCGTATAGATCGGCAATTTCAATTGTATCAATGGAATTAGTTAAGGCATAATTAACAAATTTGTCAAAATTTCTTGCATGATCACTATCTTTTAAACGATTAAGCATTTTCTTTTGTCTTAAATAAGACATTGTATTACGTAAATCATTAATAAATTCTAGGAACGATTTTTCAGATTTTTCAATTTCCTTATTAAGCGATAGCGATTTTAATTTTAGAAGCTTTTCTAATTGAAAGATAAAGTTTCTTCTTCGTCTCATTAATTCTTGGAAATCTTTTACGGCACGTATAGCATTTGAAGTATCTTTTCGAATAATGAGTTTTTTTAATTCCTCAATATTTTGATCTTGAAAATCAAATTTTAATTTTGATATAGCTTCTAACCATGAAATTTGCTTCCTTAAGTAGTCTAAATCCGTATCTAAACCTTGCCAATAGGAGCCTAAATATTCTGAGGTTTTTTTTCCTATCTCATTTAGGTCGGCTAAGGTTTTTTTAATTTTCACTAAATCTTTTACTGATCTTAGGAATGAATAATCAAATTTTTGATTGGGATTTTTTGCATAACCAAGTAGTCTTTTGGTGTGTTGCATATAATTCCAGTCAATAAAACGCTTTGGGCTATTACTTAAAGGCTCAATTATTTGTAATAATTCTTCTACAGGTTCTGATAGAATTTGAGAATGGAAATAAGGGTCTAGATCTTTTTTTAATAAAACTCTTGTTTGTTCAAGTAAGTTTATGGCATTTGTAATTACACTAGGAAGTGGATGCCAATTCATATCTATTTGATGACGTTCAAAAGATGGTGGGTTTTCTAAGATTTCTAATCGTTCAATAAAATTTAGTAATCGAAATTCATCTTCAGGAACCGTTATACCCGTTATTTTATTAATTTTATCTTTTAATTCATTTATTTTTTCAGCGGTTGCTTCGTATTGTTTACCGATTGACTCCAATTCTTCATCAAGTTCGTCTATTTCTTTTTCTGGGTTTGAATCATCCCAAATTGGATTCGGTTTCAATTGACTTTGAATTTTTAAAACCTGCTTAAGTAATTGTTTTCTTTGGTTTAGAATGACAGGAGTTACATCTTTTATTTCTGAGTATTCCGGTTTGTAATCACATTCAAATTTAGAGTTCATTACCATACCCATAATTTCAGAAGGAGACCATGAATCATTATAAAATGGGCTATTTAAGGCAATATCATATTCTTCCAATCGAGTAACGGCTTCATTAATCATTCCATAGTCGTTGGGTAAATCTGTTTTTTCTGGAATAAATTCAATTCTTTCTAAAGCATTAGAAACAAAATCTTGCCGTATTTTTAAATGATGAAAGCTGAAAATTCCATGATGATTCCCATATAATTGTTCAAATCGTTCAAGAAGCTGTTTACTTCTAAATGCAATTAAAACGGTGTGATCTTGAGCTTTATTGAAGGCTAAATTATGAACATAAGGCGCATATTCATCATCTGAAACCTTGAGTTTGATATGTTTTTCAGGCGATTTTACGGCAGCATACAGCCTTGAAAGAGTTTCAGTTGTAATTTTTTGAGAGTGCTTGTTTTCAATTTCAAAAAAAGAAAATGCTTCATTTTGAGGTTCTACCAAATTCTCATCATCAGCTACAGTATTAAAACGAACTCTAGAGAAATAAATATCTTGTTTAAACTTGAGTTGTGTTCCTTCATCAAGTTGATAGGTTAAATCATGGATTAAATTTGACAAAGAAATATCAGATAAAACATCAGGGATAGCAGGTAGTTTTTTATTGAACTCATTTATCCAAGTTACAGCCGTTTCATTGTAAAAAGGTAAATCACCAGTCCAACGAATTCCAAAAGGATGTTCAATGGGTTCATTAATCTCATCTTCATCAAATGCTGGAGTTAACAATACGAGTTCTACAGGAATGCAAAAGACGATTTCTTTTTTTCTATCTTTAACAATTGAACCTAAACCTAAAACGAAAACATAAGGTTGATTGAAACTTCTTAAATGGTAAAATTCTTTATATTGTTGTACTAGTTCCTCAGTCAATATAGGATTGGGTAGATCAATGATAAGAGAGTTGTTCTGGGCTTCATCTGTTTCAGAAGTTTTTTTCTTTAAACCGAACCCTAATGCAGATTTTGGTTGTTCAACCATTTTACCTGAAAGAATCACATTCCGTTCTTGAATAATGAGATGTCGAAACAACTGATCCGGCTCAAAACCTTGCAGGTCCCATTCGAAAGAATTATCTAAACTGAGTGAAAAAAAACTGTTTTCTTTTAAAGTCATAAATTCTGGTGTACTTCAGAAAATCAATACAAATCTAATTTATTTTGATACAAGAACAAATTAAGTCATATTGGCCTTTGAACAAAAATGAAACTTCAATTTTATTCAGTTTATTTTTCGTTTCGGCCATTTTATTTTGGGCTATGCGGTTTTTAAGACTCAATGACCAAGTCGCAGTACAGGTAAAAAGCACCATTTCAATTTACATTGATAAAAAAATGTCCGTCAATGACTTAGCATTGAAACTTAAAAAAAACCAAGTTATAAAAAATACAAAAGATTTTACTTGGTCAGCATCAATAAATGGGTATAAATCGGTACAAAAAGGACACTATTTACTCAAACCTGGTGTTTATTCTGTTAAAGATATTATAAAAAACTTTGGATTAGGAATTCAAAACCCCGTAAAAGTCACAATTCCTTCTGGAGTTTCAATGGAAAGAATAGCACAATCAGTTGCTTCACAATTAGCATTTTCAGAAGAAGACTTTTTAGCAATTGCAAACAAAGATTCAGTATTAAAAGATATTGGACTAAATTCAAAAAATTTGATAGGAAGACTTTTACCAGAAACATATTATTTATTTTGGACAATATCTCCAAAGCAGTTAATTCAAGAATTAAATGCGAGTACAATGAAAATTATAGAATCTCATGTTACCGAAATCCCTCAAAATTTGAATACCGATCAGGTTTTAACTTTAGCTTCAATCGTACAATGGGAAGCGGGAAATAATGATGAAAAACCAGTAATTGCTGGTTTATATCTTAATCGTATGAAAAGAAGATGGAGATTACAGGCTGATCCCACAGTGAATTACGCATTAGGTGAACGTCGTCGTTTAACCTATGCCGACTATGAACTGGTTCATCCCTACAATACGTATGTAATTAAAGGTTTACCACCAGGTCCAATCACTAATCCAGATGAAACATCAATTAAAGCGGTACTAGATCCTTCTAAGCATCGATTTATGTATATGGTTGCTACTCCTGAGGGTGTACATGACTTTTCAATAAGTTATGAGGAGCATCAAAGAAAAAGCCAAAAGTGGGTTCGTTGGTTAAGGCAACAATACAGAATTAAGGCTCAACGTGAACGAAACGGATAATTGTTGTTTTTTATAAACTGAATACGTAATGTTCCATAAAGGAAAGTAGTTCATTTTGAGGTATCATCTATATTAAGAGAGAGAATTATAGATTTTGGCTTTCGCCATAATGACCGATGATAAAATAGAGACAAATTTTACATCGAACTCAGTTATATAAACTATAAAAAATTCGATTCCCAAAAAGTCGATCTGTTCAGTTTAAATCTAACTTAACCTCAAGAATTAGTCGAATATTTTGATGAAAACCATTTCTCAGAGTGACTCATCAACGTAATCACAAATCATCTTTAAGCGAAATTAAAATAACTTACAAAAATAAAAAAAAGTTAGATTACTTAGATAAAGTACTAGTGAAAAGCTTTTGAAATACCAGAATGGTCAAGTTTGAAAATGTAAACAGACTGATTGATATGAGTTCCTAAAAAAGAAATTTCAGTTGCAATACCCATAAACGGTTTACGAGTTTTGATAGCGGACCTAAACTCAGAAGGTTTCTTAGTTGTCAAAATAATTTCAGTTATATAAGAACCTAAATCATAACCTAAGAAAGAAAAATAATTAGGTTCAATAGAATGATTTAGATCCATAAAATTTTGTCTGAATTGAATCACATTCTCATCTTCTTCATTTAATTCTTTTGCGTCAGGGAAATAAATAGTGAATTTTTTTAAACGTTCAGGTGGAAGTTCTAAATAGCCCCAATCTTGTGACCCTAAAATGGGAATTTCTGAACGTCCAGCTTCTAAATCAGTAAGAGTTAGATCAATTAAGGTTTGAGAATGTTCACCCGTATAAGGGAAATAAACCGCATCAATTTGTGGGATTTCTAGAGAATCTTTTAATACCTGATCAGAGGTAAAATATTTGGTAAACTCACTAATATCAAAACCAGTTTTCTGGAATTCACCAGTAAAGAAATAAACAACATCGACATTTCTTCTTTCCATTTCTTCCTTGAATGCTAAAGCAGCTAAATAACCCATAGAGTTTTTGTCAGCCATAATGGCAACTGTTTGAACGTTTAACTTAGTTGCTGCAAAATCAGCCATTCTTTTTCCAACCGTTTTAAATGATGGATTTAGTTGAAAAAAGAAAGAATTATCAATAGTCAAGGAATCATTATTTGCCAAAGGGGCAATCATCGGAGTTGAAAACATTTCGGCGTAATGAACCATATCTTTTGCAGATTCAGAGGTTAATGGTCCTATTAGAATATCAGCAGATTCCTCTGTAATTAAAGAAGCAACAGTATTAATGCTATCTGAATCATTTTTAAATGATAAATAAATCTTATTCGAAGCATTTTGTTGATTGTATTCTTCTATAGCAGTTTGAACGCCCAAATACAGATGTTTACTAACTTCAAAAGTCGGGCTGTTTTGATTAGCAGGAAGAATAACGCCAATACTGTAGTTGAAACCATCAGGTGGAGTTCCATTTATACGTTTTATTTTAATCGTGTTTTTTTTGTAAGCAATAGAAAATTCACGAATTAGATCTTCATTAATTAAACCTGAACGATGAAGGTTTTCAGCCAAATGAAGTAAAGTTGCAGCGTCTTTTTTTAATTCAACTCTAAGACCTTCACGAATAACTTCTTCAATAATGGGAGTAAAACGAGTATGTTTAATTACTTCAAAACGCTCAGAAAAAGATAGGAAGGTTACTAATTGATTAAATAATATTTTAGCTTCACTTTTAACTGCCCCACTTCCTCTGGGTAATTCATGAATCTCATAGAGAAAATCTAATGCCTTAGCTGTATTATGTTCATTAACAGAAATTTGCGCAAGAATGAAAAATGCTTCAGCTTTAATGGTAGGAGAATCAGTATGTAGTACTTTAATTAAGGTCATTCTTGCTTCATCAAGTCTGTTTAAGTGATATAAGGTTTTACCTTGAAACAAAACACTTTCTTGATCTGAACTAGTTGAGAAAATACCTAATGCAGTTTCGTAATCTTTATTTTCAAAAGCAGTTAATCCGTCTTTAAATGTTTGAGAATAGGCAGACTGAACAAATAAAAAAAGTAGTATAGTTAAAAAAATGAATAACTTAGCCATTATAGTATAAATAGATTATTCCCATTCAATTGTCGCAGGAGGTTTCGAACTAATATCGTAAACAACCCTGTTAACTCCTCGAACTTCGTTTATTATTCGATTAGAAACTTTGGAAAGGAAAGAGTAGGGTAGATGTGCCCAATCTGCTGTCATTCCATCAATACTTGTAACCGCTCTAAGGGCAGCAGTAAACTCATAAGTCCGTTCGTCACCCATTACGCCAACACTTTGAACAGGTAATAAAACAGCAAATGCTTGCCAAACATCATTATATAGACCATCTTCTTTTAACGAGTTGATAAAAATGTGATCAACTAATCTAAGAATTTCTAATTTTTCTTTCGTGATGTCAGAAATTACTCTAATTCCTAAACCAGGTCCAGGAAAAGGATGTCTTTGAATAAAATGAGCAGGAATACCAAGTTTTTTCCCAACTTCTCGAACTTCATCTTTGAACAACTCTCTCATTGGTTCAAGAAGCTTAAGATTCATTTTTTCTGGTAAGCCACCAACATTATGATGAGATTTAATAGTTGCTGATGGTCCTTTAAACGAAACCGATTCAATAACATCAGGATACAAAGTTCCTTGAGCTAAATGTGTAAACGAAGCATCGTGTTTTACTTCATCATCAAAAACATCAATAAAGGAATTTCCGATTATTTTGCGTTTCGTCTCAGGATCTGTGACACCTACTAATCGATTTAGAAATAAATCACTTGCATTTACGCCTTTTACTGGTAAATCTAAATCATTTTTAAAGATTTCTAAAACATCGTTATATTCATTTTTACGTAGTAATCCGTTATCAACAAAGACACATTGTAATTGATTGCCAATGGCTTTATGAATTAAAACGGCGGTTACCGTTGAATCAACACCACCTGATAAACCACAAACAACTTTGCCATTTCCAACTCTATTTCGAATTTCTTGAATAGATTCATCAATGAAACTCTCCGCAGTCCAATTACCCTTACATTTACAAATAGCAATGGCAAAATTAGATAATAATTGCTTACCATGATCAGAATGCACGACTTCAGGATGGAATTGTACTCCAAATATTTCTTTAGATTTATGTTTTACGGCTCCAATTTTGGCGTTTTCTGTATGAGCAATAATAGAATACCTGGAAGGTAAATCAATTATATGATCACCATGGCTCATCCATACTTGAGATTTATTGGGTATGTCTTTAAAGAGCGAGCTATTTTTGTCATCAATAATTAATTCAGCTCTACCAAATTCTCTGCGTTCAGCTTTGGCAACAGAATTTTGAATTTCAATATGAGCTAGAATTTGTAAACCGTAGCAAATACCTAGAACAGGTACATTCCATTCAAAAATAGTAGTATTTAACTGTGGTGCATCCGTGTCATAAACACTTCTAGGACCACCAGATAAAACAACACCATTTGGTTTGTGTGATGAAAATTCATCTAAATTGTGATTAAAAGGGTAGATTTCACAATAAACATTAAATTCGCGCAGACGTCTTGCAATTAATTGAGTGTATTGAGATCCAAAATCAAGAATTAGAATCCATTCAGGATGTTGCATAAGAATGCCAAGGTTGATTTGAGTTAGAAGTGCTAAGTATAAAAATCACAACTAACAATAATTAAATTGATTAGTTGTGATTTGAAAATGTTAAGAAATAAAGAATCTAGATAATATGCTGATAATCATCAGCAGTCAGTAAGTCGTTTAACTCAGCTGCATCGGAGATTTCAATTTTTATCATCCATCCTTCACCGTAACAATCTTTATTAACCAATTCAGGATCATCAACTAAAGCAGCATTGTGCTCAATAATTTTACCTGAAACAGGAGAGAACAGCTCGGATACCGTTTTAACAGCTTCTACTGTTCCAAAAACTTCATCTTTTGAAGAAAATGTTCCTAAATCGTTTAATTCAACAAAAACAATATCTCCTAACTCACTTTGAGCAAATTCAGTAATTCCAATAGTAGCTGTTCCATCACCATTGTCTTTTATCCATTCGTGTTCTTTTGTATATTTTAAATAAGATGGGTAACTCATAATGTTAAATTTTAATTGTTATGCCAATTCTGGCTTATAAGTAAATGATGTTTCTAAATACTTGGTATCACAGATACCTTTTATAAAATTAGGATCGTCCATTAATTGTAAATGATAGGGAATTGTAGTTTTAATACCTTCAATTACAAATTCATGAAGAGCCCGTTTCATTCTAGCAATGGCTTCAGTTCGAGTTGGTGCGCTCACAATAAGTTTACAAATCATGGAATCATAATTTGATGGAACTACATAGCCTGAGTAAACATGTGTATCAACACGAACGCTATGCCCACCTGGTAGATTAAATACAGTTATTTTCCCAGGGCAAGGTCTAAAATTAAACTCTGGATCTTCTGCATTAATTCTACATTCAATGGCATGCCCTCTAATTTTCAAAGGTTTAACATCTAAAGGCAAACCGTACGCAATTTCAATCTGATTTTTTATTAAATCATAATTGGTCACTTCTTCTGAAACAGGGTGTTCAACTTGAATTCTAGTATTCATTTCCATGAAGTAGAAATCCAGATTTTTATCAACAAGAAATTCAACGGTTCCAGCACCTTCATAATTCACAGCTTTTGCTGCCTTAATAGCTGCTTCACCCATTTTTGCTCTTAATTCAGCTGATAGAACAGGAGATGGGGCTTCCTCTAAAACTTTTTGATGGCGACGTTGCAAAGAACAATCTCGTTCACCTAGATGAATAATATTACCATGTTGATCACCCAGAATTTGTATTTCAACATGTCTAGGTTGAACAATAAATTTTTCCATGTATAAATGAGGGTTACTGAAAGATGCCTCAGCTTCTGCACTAGCAGAGTCATACATTTTTTTTAATTCTAACTCATTGTTAACAACTCTCATTCCACGTCCTCCACCACCAGCTGTAGCTTTTAACAATACGGGATAACCAACTTGTTTAGCAATTTCAATCGATTCTTCATAACTCTTGAGAATACCTTCTGAACCAGGAACAACAGGTACACCATTGTTAATCATAGTAGCTTTAGCTGTAGCTTTATCTCCCATGGTTTCAATCATGTAAGGAGATGGACCTATAAACTTAATTTGGTGTTCAGCACAAATACGAGAAAACTCAGCATTTTCAGATAAAAAACCATATCCAGGGTGAATTGCTTCCGCATTAGTAATTTCTGCAGCAGCTAATAAACGAGGTATTTTTAAATAACTTTCTTTTGATGGTGCAGGTCCAATACAAACCGCTTCATCAGCAAAACGAACATGAAGGCTATTGGCATCAGCTGTTGAATAAACGGCAACAGTACTAATCCCCATTTCTTTACAAGTTCGAATAACTCTAAGAGCAATTTCACCGCGATTTGCGATTAGTATTTTTTTAAACATCAGGATGGATCAATAATAAATAGAGGTTGATCAAATTCAATTGGTTGAGCATTATCAACAAGAACTTTAACTATAGTTCCGCTATGTTCAGAAGTAATTTCATTCATTATTTTCATAGCTTCAATAATGCAAAGAGCGTCTCCATTCGAAACGCTTTGCCCAACGCAAACAAAGGCAGGGGAGTCGGGTGATGATGCTCTATAAAACGTTCCAACCATTGGTGATTTAATGGTAACATGATTTGAGTTATGCACTGGTTCTGAAAGAGAAACAGGTGAAGAAATTGGTGCTGGAGCGCTTACTTGAACAGGTTGCATTCCTAGTTGTGGCATTGCCATCTGAGGAGACTGATAAATTACAGATGCTTCTTTAATTTCAGCGGCTTTTTTAATTTTAATTTTAAAATCACCTTCTTCAATTGAAACTTCATTGACTTCGCTTTTTGCAATTAAATCAATAAGATTCTTAATAAGTTTTAAATCCATACTTCAGTACATTTAATTGTTTTTTACACGTTCTATATAAGAGCGCTCACGAGTATCCACACGTAAAACATCTCCTTCATTAATAAACAGGGGCACATTTATAACAGCACCTGACTCTAATGTTGCAGGTTTAGAAGCACCTTGAGCAGTGTCGCCACGAACTCCAGGGTCTGTTTGCACTACAAGTAATTCTACATGATTGGGAACCTCTGCAAAAAGTATTACATTTTCATCCGCATTAATTGCAATAGTTACTTCACCACTTTCTTTAAGAAATTCAGATCCTGCAACTTTATCGGCACCAATCATAATTTGCTCATAGGTTTCCACATGCATGAAGTGCATAAAATCGCCATCGTTGTATAAAAATTGATAAGGATGTCTTTCAACACGAACACTTTCAAGTGTTTCACCGGTTTTAAAAGTTCTGTCTAAAACTTTATTATTCACAACACCTTTCACTTTAGTTCGAACAAATGCACCACCTTTTCCAGGTTTTACATGTAAAAATTCTACTACTGAATAAATATTGCCATCAAGAATAATATTGAGGCCGTTGCGAATATCTGAGGTGGTTATTTTTCCCATAAGTTAATTAAAAGGTTATCTTATCAAAGAATAAATAGTTTGGAAGAATACAATCCCAATAAGTACTGGACTGATATACTTCACCATGAACGGCCATAATTTACCAAAAAACGAACTATCAATTCCATCATATCCATTATTTAGCTCAATTAAAGCATTATTAGTTTTCCAAATATAGACTAAAAAGATAGAAATCATAAATCCACCAAGTGGTAAACCAATATCATTGAAAATTGTGGAGAATAAATCTATCAGATTTAAATTGTATGAAATGGCAAGACTAACTAATACTATAGCCCCACCAATAACGTATGCGGCAACTTTTCTTTTAACTTTAAACTCATCAATTACATAAGATACAGGCACTTCAAGTAAAGAAATTGTAGAGGTAAGAGCGGCCATACTTAAAAGAAGAAAAAATAAAACACCACTAAATAATCCTATCAAAGGGTGCATGGAGTGAAATAAATTGGGTAAGGCATTGAAAACTAATGTCGTACTTGCAATCAAATTTCCAGCATCATCAAAAATTTGTACACCACTTGACTGAGCGACAAACATAGCAGGAATTATTAATAATCCTGCAAGAAAGGCTATTGATAAATCTGCAATTGTCACATAAAATGCCGCTTGTGGAATGTTGGCTTTTTTATTTAAATAGGAACCATAAGTTATTAAAGTTCCCATACCGAGTGACAAAGAGAAGAAAGCTTGCCCCATAGCTTTAAAAAATAAATCGAAGGTTATTTTAGAAAAATCAGGTTTTATATAATAAACTAAACCTTCTGCTGCTCCATCTTGAGTAAATACAAATGCTATCATAAACAGTAAAATGGCTAATAGAGCAGGCATCATTATTTTAGTTGCCTTTTCAATTCCCTCTGAGACTCCACCTGTTATAATTCCTACTGTTAATAACATGAAAATTATCGAAAAAACAGCATTTTTATGACCATTACCTAAATCTCCAAACCAATTAGCTAAATCAGGATTGCCAGCAAAATAGAATATTTCTTCAAAGACATAACTTAAAGTCCAACCCGCAACTACATTATAGAATGAGAGAATCATGAAACCACATAAGATTCCCCAAAGACCAACAATCCCGAAAAATTTTGGAGCCCCAAATGAACGAAAAGCACCAAAAGGACTTTTTCCTGTTTTTCTGCCAATAGCGAGTTCTGATACCATAATTGGGAAACCAACTAAAAAACAACATAACACATAAATAAGTATAAATGCTGCGCCACCATTATCGGCAACTTTAGATGGGTATGCCCAGATATTCCCCAAGCCAATTGCTGAACCAGCAGCTGCAAGAATAAAGCCAAGTTTTGAACTCCAATTGCCTCTGTTATCGGACTGTTTTAACTCCAAACTATACCTCTCAGATTATTTTTATAAATTAAAATTTATTGAATTTTGTGCGAAATTAACGGAATAATTACAAGTTCTGCAAATTGCTTGTTAAAACTAAAGCACTTGTCTGTGGTATTTCATAGTCTCCATGTATAATTGGGAAATTAGATAAATAAACCTTTTCGTGATCTACTAATTTTGCCCATGCTCTATCAAAATGAAAAGAATGAGACGCATTTGCATTTCCATTCAACCAAATCTGAAAGATTTCTTCTTTATCATTTTCGTCAAATTTTATTTCACAGCCAACTACATGTGGGTCGTGATGATAGAAAAAAGTATAATCTTCTAGTTTTGCTTTTCGAAATACAGCATTTCTTTTTCTCAATTCAATTAACTGTTTATAAAATTGAAAAATTTCACTATTTTGTTGCAGTTCATAGAATTGTAAATAGTTGGTTTCATTATCCTTATTATAACTATCATGATCTATAAAGCCTGCATTAGGGTCATTTACAGGTGAGGGGGCAATAATTTTAGAGCGAGCAAATTCTTGACCTGCATGCAACATCGGAATGCCTTGTGAAAGCAATAATATAGCTGCTGCAAATTTTGAAATTCTTAATTCAGCAGCATTTAAACGGATAAATTCTCGTCTATTTCTCACAGGTTTTCCAATCTTTTCTGGACTAACAGAAATACGAATAAAGTCTGCAAGAGTGTATCCATCGTGTGATTCCAAATAATTCAACGATTGCGATGAACTTGGAAATAACCCATTTAATCTATTTCTTAATGACCCAATTAAATAGTTATTAACGGAATCACGATTGCTGAATTCATTTAAATGACCAAAAATAAAACCGAGCTTATGTATTGGTTCAACACCTTTTATCCCATTCCTATATTTGTCATTCCAAGCAACCCAACCTCGTTCACCAAACTCATTCGGATGATAATTAACTGGCGACCAAGGTTCAGCAATTAAATATACATTTGGATTCATTTTCCGTAATTCAGATTGAATAAAATCAATGGTTTCCCAATCAATTAAACTTGCTAAATCAAATCGAAAACCATCTATGTGAAACTCTTTCATCCAATAAAGGAGGGAGTCAATTATAATTTTTCTACTATGTTTCGATTCCGTTTTAAAATCATTACCACAACCTGAATTGGAAATAAAATTATTATTTTGATCTAATCTGAAATAGTGTTCTTTATCTAAAAATTTAAAAGGATTTAAATCATAATTAGATACATGATTATAAACTACATCCATAATTACAGCAATATTATTTGAATGAAGTTCATTTACCATCTCTTTTAGTTCATGGCTAGCTTTTAAATCCTTTCCAATGGTATCGTACATTGCTGTAGATGCGTTACTTGCATAACTTGTTTCTGGGCAAAAATAGAAGCTAGTCATATAACCCCAATAGTTTCTACCATAAAAATTCCAAGTATTTACCGATCCTTCTGATGTTGCTTCTAAAAAAGAGGGTTCAATCTGTGCAAATTTTTGAATGGGAAGAAGTTCAATGGCATTAACTCCAAGTTTTTTTAAATGATTTAAACCACCTTGAGAGGTTGGGTCAATCATACTTTTATAAGTACCATTTGAAAATGACCAACTTGATTCTGAAGCAGTAATATCTTTTAAATGCGTTTCATAAATAACTAAATCACGCATATCAGTTGGTGCTTGAAACTCTTTGTCTGTCCAATTAAAAGGAACTTCATTGATAATGTAACTTAATGGAAATTGTAAATAATGATTTCTAGAAACTATATGTTTCGACCAAGGGTCTGCAATAACTTCATTACTAATAATGATTCGATTAGGGTCAATATCTCCATAACTTAATTTATACCCATATAACCAATGACTTAAATTTCTGTTTACCTGAATTGCCCAAATTCCATCTTCAAATTTATCTAATGAAATTTTTTGCTCTATTTTTCCGCCATAACTTCGATATAAATAAATCTGAACAGATTCTGCAACAGAAGAAAAAACTTTAAATAGTGTAGCATTCACTGTTACTGTAGCGCCAAAAGGAATAGAGTCGATACTGTCGGGAATTATTGAACTAATCACGCTTATGAAATTTGAGTGCCTGCTTCATTTTCAGAACTTAAAAGAATGAGTTTGCCATCGTGTGATTCTGAAAAGAGAACCATTCCATTACTTTCAATTCCCAGCATTTTTCTTGGTTTTAGATTAGCAACCACTGTTACTGATTTACCAACAAGATCTTCTGGTTTAAAATGTTCGGCAATTCCAGATAAAATAGTTCTTGTTTCAAAACCTAAATCGATAGTTAAATTTAATAATTTCTTTGATTTTTCAACTTTTACAGCATCAACTACTTTTCCAACTCTTAAATCAAGTTTCGCAAAATCATCAAATTCAATAGAAGGTTTTAACGGTTTGAATTCAATTTGCTCAGTTTCAGTTAGATCCTGATTGGTAACATCTAATCTAGGTGGGAACAGTTTAGCAATTTGTTCATCAATAATATCATCTTCAATCTTTTTGAACAAGATTTCACCAATGTTAATAGAATGACCTGCCGGAATATTTTCTCCATTAATTTCATCCCAGTTAATTAATGAAATAGTTAACTGCTTACGAAGTAAACTCATTTTTTGAGGTAAAATCGGATCAAAATAAGTTGATAAAGCCGCACAAATTTGAGTACAGACAAATAAACTCGTTTCACAACGTTCTGAATCTGTTTTACGTGTTTTCCAAGGCTCTTGCTCTGTTAAATACTTGTTTCCTAATCTTGCCACATTCATGGTTTCACTTATGGCCTCTTTAAAGGAGAATTTCTCATAAAATTCACCAATCTTTACACCACTAACTTTTAGTTGATTTAAAACGGCTAAATCTGATTCGGTTAATTTTGATGGTTTGGGAACTTTTGCCTCATAAAAACGAGTAATAAAACTCATGGTTCGAAATACAAAGTTTCCCAAAATATCAGCTAGTTCCGAATTTACTTTTAATTGAAATTCTTTCCATGAAAAATCGCCATCTTTAGATTCAGGCATAGTTGAGCCTAAAGTGAAGCGTAATAAGTCAGCATCAAAAATTTCTAAATATTCATGTAACCAAACGGCAAAGTTTCTAGAAGTGGAGAACTTTTTACCTTCTAAATTTAAAAACTCGTTAGCAGGAACGTTGTCTGGCAGAATGTAATTATCGTTTAATTTTAAAATTGCAGGGAACATGATACAATGAAATACAATATTATCTTTCCCTATAAAATGAATTAATCTTGTTTCATCATCTTGCCAATACGTTTTCCATAAGTCTGGCTGATTTTGTGATAAAGCCCATTCTTTTGTGGCAGATATATATCCGATTGGTGCATCGAGCCAAACATAAAGGACTTTTCCTTGAGAATCTGGTAAAGGAACCTTTACTCCCCAATTCAAGTCTCGAGTTATTGCTCGGTCATTTAACCCAGCTTTTAACCAAGATTTTACTTGACCTAATACATTTGGTTTCCAATACGATTTAGTATCAATCCATTCTTGAATAGAATTTTGTAGATCACCAAGAGGTAAATACCAATGGGATGTTTTTTTTGTAACAGGTGTTTCTCCAGTTAAAGTACTTTTAGGATTTAAAAGTTCTGATGGAGACAGAGAGGAGCCACATTTTTCACATTGGTCACCATAAGCTTCGTCAAATCCACAAACAGGGCAAGTGCCTTTTACATATCTGTCAGGTAAGAACATTTGAGCTTTTTCATCAAATAATTGTTCTTCTTCTTTTAGTTTAAAAATTCCTTTATCGTAGATGGTTTTAAAAAACTCTTGTGAAGTTTCATGATGAATTGGGCTAGACGTTCTCCCGTAATAATCAAACGAAATACCAAAATCTTCAAATGCTTTTTTATTAATTGAATGAAACTTATCTATAATAACTTGAGGCTGTACGCCTGCTTTTTCTGCTGCAATTGTAATGGCAACGCCATGTTCATCGGATCCGCAAATAAATAATACATCTTCTTTTTTTAATCGTTTGTACCGTACAAATAAATCAGATGGTAAATAGGCACCGGCAAGGTGTCCTAAATGTAAAGGTCCGTTTGCATAGGGTAATGCTGCAGTAACTAATGTTCGTTTAAACATGAATAGAAAATCTAAATTGAAAATTTGTCAAAAAACGCATAAGCGACAATGCCATAAGATACAGATACATTGAAAGAGTGTTTATCACCAAATTGAGGAATTTCTATGGTTAGGTCACATTCTTTTAACACCTCCTTGTTAATTCCATTAACTTCATTGCCAAATATGAGGGCATATTTATTGGAAGATTCTAATTTGAATTGGTGTAAAAGCACACTTTCCGTAGTTTGTTCAATGCCTACTATAGAGTATCCAAGCAGTTTAAGTTCATTAATGATGCTTAAAGTGTTCTCAATAAAGTACCAAAAGACAAATGCTTCAGCGCCAAGTGCAGATTTTGAAATTTCTGGTCGTGGAGGTTTGGGAGTTATACCACATAAATAAAGTTTTTTTATTCCCAAAGCATCAGAAGTTCGAAAAAAAGAACCAACATTATGCATACTTCTAATGTTGTCTAAAATTACGACTGTTTCATGGAATAACGTGTTTTTGGTACGTTTTTTGTTGTTTCTATGAATCTCTTTTGTAGAGAGTTTTCGCACCATATTTTCATTCATACTATATGAGTTTGCTAATTGTTTTTTCCATTATAGTTTTACTTTCGCTTGGACTTACTCAAATGAGTATTCTCTTTGCAAAGTCACATAATATACATGACCATCCCGATGATTTAAGAAAATTTCATCTTATTCCGACACCAACTACAGGTGGCCTAGCGATTGGAATTTCATTTTTTATGGGATTATTACTTGTTCAAGAAATAGAACCAAGTAAAAATGAATCTTTAAATGCCTTTCTTTGGTATTTCTTTTCTGGTGCCTTAATCATTTTTGTTACGGGCTTAACAGACGATATTCTGGGATTAGCTTCAAAGCCTAAGTTTTTATTACAATCAATTGCAGCTATAATTGTTTTATTTGGTATTAAGCAGGAACTTTTTCCACATTTTGGAAGAGTTGATGATTTAAATCTGTGGGCTTCATTTGGATTATTGGGTTTATTATGGTTTTGGATTGTCTCCAACACAAACATGATGAATTTAATAGATGGGGTAGATGGCTTAGCCTCGACTATTAATTTAACCATTTTATTTGGACTAATGACCATTGCTTTTAGTTGGCAACTCGGCGATGCAAGTATGTTTATTGTACCTTTAGCTGCAGCTATAATTGGCTTTCTTGCATTTAACAAACCTCCAGCATCCGTTTTTATGGGAGATACAGGTTCTCTACTATTAGGGTATTCAAATGCTGTAATCGCTTTGGTATTGTGTTTTCATGCACCACACTGGAAGTACACCTTCTCCTTAATTTTATTGCCAGCTGTACCCGCAATTGATACCTTATTTTCAATCATTCGTAGGGTAAAAAAAGGGGTTAATCCATTTGATTCAGATCATGAACATATTCACCATATCTTTCAGAAATATTTTAAAAGTCCAGCTTTAACAGATATTACGCTAGGATCAATTTCAATGATTTTTGTTTTAACTGCTATTTTGCTTGCAAACACTAAAGACGATACCCTATATTTTACGGTTCTGTCCGTTTTATTGCTTTTAGTTATTTCGGTTTCTATAATATACTATTACAAAATTGATGCTATCAATTCAATAGTGATTCAAGAAAATGAGCTAAAAAGAACAATTAGACGAATTTCAAACGGTAAGAGGGAACTTAAATCTGACACTGAAAGTGCAGCAATTGATAAGTATGTTAGAACATTTAAAAATTAAATTAATATGAATTATTTGAGCAAAGAAGGTTATGAGTCACTTGACGCTGAATTACGTGTACTCAAAACAAAAGGTAGAAGAGACATCGCAGGTCAAATTGCTGATGCAAGAGCTCAAGGTGATTTAAGTGAAAATGCGGAATATGATGCGGCTAAAGAAGCTCAAGGGCATCTTGAGAAAAAAATTGCTGAATTAGAACACGTATTAGCGACATCTAAAATAATAGATGAAAAGAATATCGATAACTCTAAAGTTTATATTTTGTCAACTGTTACTATTTTAAATAAAAAAGTAAAGAAAGAGATGAAATACACTTTAGTTGCACCTCAAGAAGCGAATTTTAAATTAAATAAAATATCAATTGATTCTCCCATTGGACAAGCTTTACTTGGTAAAGCTGTAGGCGAAATAGCCGAAGCAATTGTTCCTGCCGGAAAATTAGAACTTGAAATCTTAAAAATCGAACGTTAAAACAATATGAAAATAGCTGTAATTGGAACTGGATACGTAGGTCTTGTAACCGGAACCGCCTTCGCCGACTCAGGCAACCAAGTTATCTGTGTAGATAATAATCCAGCCAAACTAGAAGCTCTTTGCGCCAATAAAATCCCCATTTACGAGCCGGGATTAAACATTTTATTCGATCGTAGTGTTCGCGAAGGTCGTCTTCATTTTACTGATAATTTAGAATACGCTGTGGATAATTCCGATATCGTTTTCTTGTGCTTACCAACGCCTCCAGGCGCTGACGGTCAAGCTGATTTAAGTTTTGTACTTAATGTTGCCACAGATATCGGTAAAATTATGAAATCCTACAAAGTATTGGTTAATAAAAGTACAGTACCTGTGGGAACCGCAGATAAAGTTAGAGCAAACGTTGCAGCAGTAACTTCAATGGAATTTGATGTGGTTTCAAACCCTGAATTCTTACGTGAAGGAGCAGCAGTAGAAGATTTTGTAAAACCTGAACGCGTAGTAATCGGTTCATCAAGTGAGCGTGCTACAAAACTAATGGAACAATTGTATGAGCCATTTGTACGCAGTGGAAATCCAATTATTGTGATGGACGAACGCAGTAGCGAATTAACAAAATATGCGGCAAATGCCTTTTTAGCGACAAAAATCTCTTTCATGAACGAAATTGCCAATGTGTGTGAACTCGTTGGGGCCAATGTAGATAACGTAAGAAGAGGAATTGGAACCGATACTCGTATTGGAAAACGTTTCTTATTTGCTGGAATCGGTTACGGTGGTTCATGTTTCCCAAAAGATGTTCAGGCTTTAGATTATACAAGTGATGAATACGGATACAATTTCAGTATTCTGAAATCCGTAATGGAAGTAAACGATCGTCAGAAATTATCAATCGTTGCTAAAATGGACAAACACTATGGAAATGATGTAAAAGGCAAAACATTTGGAATTTGGGGCTTGGCTTTCAAACCAGAAACAGATGATGTTCGTGAAGCTCCAGCCATTTATATCATCAAAGAATTATTAGCTAGAGGCGCAAAAGTAAAAGCGTATGATCCTGAGGCTGTAGCAACCTTCAAATTAGCTATTGGCGAATCGGTAGCTTCCCAAGTAGAATTTGTATCGGACTCAAATACAGCCATTAAAGATGCAGACGCATTAGTGATTTGTACCGAATGGAATGAGTTTAGAAGACCAGATTTTGAAAATATTAAATCGAACTTAATATCACCTGTAATTTTTGATGGTAGAAACTTATTTGATTTAGGAAGAATAAAAAGTGCAGGTATCAAATATTATAGTGTAGGTCGCCCAAATGTTAACTAATAGAAAAAAAAGAGTATTAATTACTGGAGGTTCTGGATTTCTAGGCTCACATTTATGTGAAAAATATCTTAGCAATGACTGGGAAGTTATTGCCATGGATAATTTATTAACTGGAAATATCGAAAATATTACACACCTTATAGGAAGAGAAGATTTTCAATTTATAAAGCATGATGTAACTAATTATATTCACGTAAGTGGTGAATTAGATCTGATTTTACATTTTGCTTCACCAGCATCTCCAATAGATTATTTGAAAATGCCGATACAAACCTTAAAAGTAGGTTCACTAGGAACTCACAAAGCTTTAGGTTTGGCAAAAGCTAAAGGAGCACGTTTTTTATTAGCTTCAACATCAGAAGTGTATGGTGACCCTCTAGAACATCCTCAAAAAGAAACGTATTGGGGAAATGTAAACCCAATAGGTATGCGAGGTGTTTATGATGAAGCAAAACGTTTTGCTGAAGCCATGACGATGGGTTATTATCGTTTTCATGGGGTAGATACAAGAATCGTACGTATTTTTAATACCTACGGGCCAAGAATGAGACTCGATGATGGTAGAGCATTACCTACATTTATGGATCAGGCATTAAAAGGAGAAGACATAACCGTTTTTGGTGATGGTTCACAAACAAGATCATTTTGTTTTGTTGCTGATTTAGTCGAAGGTATTTATAGATTATCTCAATCCGATTATGTTTACCCAGTAAATATTGGTAACCCTGAAGAAATTACAATAATGGATTTTGCAAAAGAAGTGGTTGAACTTACAGGAACAAAATCTAAAATTATTAATAAGCCATTACCACAGGATGATCCTAAAATCAGACAGCCTGATATTACAATTGCATCTAGTTTATTGAATTGGAAAGCTGAAGTTCCAAGAAGTGAAGGACTAAAACTAACATTAGACTATTTTCAGAGAAAAGTTTAATAGATTATGAAAACAGTAGTAAACAGTTCCATACAAACCAACAGAAATTCTGAAATTGAGCAAACTCCGTATGAAAAATTTCAAAAATATTGGTGGTTAGTTCGCAGAAAACTATGGTTGGTTATTTTGTTTGGATCTGTTTATTCAATTTATAAGTACAATGAAATTTTAAAAATACAAGAGATTTATAGCTCAGTTAGCACGGTAATGTTAGATGGAAGCTCAACAGATAGAGCAGTAGCGTTGCTTGGAATTCCTGGGGCAAGATATGGGTATCAAAATGAGCAATATATTTTAAAATCTGATAAATTAGCTAAGCAAGTAGCCCAAAGTTTAATAAATAGTTTTAATTCAAAGCAACTAAATGATACTTTACTAATACTAAAAGGGAATTTAGGCACAATTGCAAATGTCGATATTGTTGCTAGACGTTTACTTTCAGCTGTTAGATTTACGTTTGAAGAAGAGGACAATATTATTAGGATTTTAGCAACTTCATATAATCCTATTGAAGCCTCAAAAATATCAAATGCGTATGCTCAAACTTATCGAGAATATAATATACAAAATAGTAGAGTTCAAATACTTGAAACAAAAGATTTTTTACAGAAAAAAATTACAGAAAGTCAAGATTCATTAATAAGTCTTGAGTTTCAAATAATGGACTTTTATAAATATAATGAATTTACAAACTACGATATTTCTACTGGAAATATTCTTAATTTAATTTCAGAATTATATAAACAAATAGATAATGCAAAAATAGAGATGACATCAAATCAAGAGGAAATTAAGGCAATTGATTCATCTCTTGAGTTATCACGTTCAAAAGAAATGGATAATCTCGTGAATACGACAGATAATCTAATAGAATATTACAACGGGCAAATATTAGGTTTAGAAGTTAAAAAAGAAGAGGAGTTAACTCGCTTAGGTGGAAATCAAAATAGAAATGGATTAAATTCAACAATAAAAGTTATTGAAGAAAAGTTACTTATTTATAAAGAGAAATTAAGTTTCTATATAAATAAAAAACTAGATAATACTTCTATTTTATCTTCAGTTGATGGTTCAGTTTCTAAATATTGGATTGATATTAATACAAGAAAATTGGATTTAGAAAACAGAAATAAAGCTTTACCTCTAAAAATTGAAAAAATTGAGGAGCAAATATCTCAGTACAGAAAAAAACTCGAAGAAATACCTTATAAGAGATTAGCACTCGAGAAATTAGAAAGAAAGAAATCACGTTTTAATGATGCTTTTGCAAGGTTTTCGTCTAGATATATGGATATGGAGTTAGCTGAGGCAAGTGAAGGGGGATATGTTAAATTATTAGATGCAGCAAAACCGAATTATTCACCCATTAATAAGCAGACAACGTCTGGAGTAATGGAAGGCTTTTTGTATGGAGCAATTTTTGCAATAGGTTTAATAATTTTACTTGATAAGATTGATGACAGGATTAAATCTGACGAAGATTTAGCAAATTTTGCAGTTGGAATTGTTGGTGGTATTCCAACAATGGAACCTATAATACAGAAGGAATTTAATAACAAGAAATTCGTTGAATATAGAGATACCTTTATCTCGACAAAACTATTAAGTACGTTAATGCCATTATCTGGGATTGCTGAGTTATATAGAAGACTTCGGAGTGATTTTTTATTTAGTTTACCTGACAAAGCGTCCAAATCAATTTTAATTTCAAGTGCTAATCCGCAAGAAGGTAAATCAGTTACAGCTTCTAATCTTTCAATAGTGTTAGCACAAAGTGGTAAAAAAGTGTTACTTGTAGATACAGATTTAAGAAGACCGAATATTGAAGTATTATTTGGATTGTCAAATGTAGGACTTGCTGATTTTATAATTGGTCAGGCACATTATGAAGATATCATATTACCAACTGTTGTAGAAAACTTAAATGTAGTCATTGCGGGTACTCAGGTGCCCAATCCCGCAGAATTACTGGGTTCTGATACATTTAAAAAGTTTTATGAAATTGCTATGACTGAATATGATTTTGTAATAATTGATTCACCACCAATAAATTCAGTTGTTGATGCTGTAGCAATATCTGACCTAATTGATATGATGTTAATTGTTGTACGTGCTGGAAAAACAAAAAAACGTGAATTGCGGACTACACTTCAAATATTAATACATACTCATCAAAAAATAAAAGGTGTATTATTAAATGATATAAATCAAAAAAGTTTTATTACAGATTATAATTATTATAATAACTACAATTATTATGGAATTAGAAATCCTGAGGCAAAAAAGCAAAACAAAAAAGATAAATCTCTTTGGGAAAAATTGAATGCTTAATGTTGTAGCTTTATTATTGATTACATTTTTTATTACTGTACAAAATCTAACTGCGCAATCATCTTATGGATATGGTACTGTTATAGGTGGTCAGTCAATTTCAAGTGATGGTGTTAAAGCACAAAATTTTATAAATGACAATGAAGAAGGGATAAGGGTTGTATTTATTCAATCTCGAGGTAGTATTGGTGGCATCAGAAGTGGTGGTGGCGGAGTTGTTAGAATGTTAGATGTTCCAAAGGATACCGATTACTTAGAATTAATTATGTTATATACTGGATTAGATCCAAGATCGCTTAGAAAAGATAAATTTAAAATTCTTAGAGTCGCATCTACTGGACAAGATCCTTACCTAAGTAAAAATATTCAAAGATATTGGACATCTTACAATTTTGGAGAGCAATATAATAGAGGCGGTCCATTTGATTTAGTTAGACCTTATGATATTATAATTGTACAACAGAGAGGATTGTTTAATAGAGAATTCTTTGACCCTATGACTGACATAACTTTTTTATTAACATTACCAACTTTTGTTTATTCTATAATTACTGTTTATAATACTTTTATTAAATAATAGATATTAATGAGCAAGCAAGAATTTCCATATTTATCTATTATAATGTTAGTAATATTTGTAGTTTTTACACTTATTACATATCCAGAATCTAATTTGCTTGAAGATACATTAAACGTAGATAATCAATTCTATGCAATATTTTTAGCTCTTGTGATTCTAGTCTATCCTCTTGAACAAATTTTAAAAAAGGGATTAGGGGCAATTATTCATACAGATGTCGTATTGATTCAAAGTTTTATTTACTGGAGTTTACTAGATGTAATACAATCGCGATATCCATTAACTTCTGTTTCACTAACTGCAGTTAAATACACCTATATCTATCTATCTATTTTCATTATTGCAATAATAATAGGTACAAATTTTACGTTTAGATTTCCGAAAATAGTTTATGAAGCATCTGCAGTTGATCTGACAGAAAAAGTGATTTTTAATTTTTTCATAGTAAGTTTTTTCATTTCCATTTTTTATTTTTATAAATCATCTTATTATGATTTTGATTACATGATTAGAGCTTTAAATAGACCTCGTTTTAGTTCACCTTGGGCTAGAGGTGTAGAAGGCGGATTTGGTGCTATTTTAGAGCATTTAAAATATTTTGGTTATTTTTTACCATCTGTTGCAGTTCTATATGCGATTAAAATTAAGAGAATTACTTTTAAAGTAGTTTTACTATTTGCTTTGGCGATATTTTTTAGCGCATTTGAATTTCAAGGAGGAGGAAGGCGAATTACAGGTTTTTTAGCAGGGGTGGCTGTAATTACTTTTTTGGTGTATAAAAGAAATAATCTAAAAATATATCATTTTATTGGTTTAGGTGCTATTGCTGGAGGAATGCTTGTATTATTAGATATGCAATTGGCTTTTAGAAATAAAGGGTACGAAGGCATGTTCAATGATTATGAAATTGAAGGTCTAAATGAAGTTAGGGTTGATGATAATTTCTTTCGTATTGCTCAAGTCATTGATTGGATACCTTCCATTTATCCATTTGCAGGTTCACAGTGGCTCATTTATTCCCTAAGTAGACCAATACCTAGGTATTTCTGGCCAGGTAAACCAATTGATCCTGGTTATGATGTTGCAAAGATGGCTGGAGAGTATGGAGTATCGTTAACCACAACAGTTGTAGGTGAAGCTTATGCCTCGGGTGGTGTGTATATGATTATATTTATAGGATTTATATATGGTTTGATTGCGGCCTCATTTAGAAATTTGTTATATACAAATTTAGGTATTCTTGGTTTTGCCATTTACAGTATTGGAACCTTAGCTACGGTTGGTGGAGTAAGAGCCTTGGTAGATTTTATTATTTTTTCCTATGCACTACTAGGTTTACTTGTTTTATTTAGGTTTTTTCTTAAAAAACGATCTGTCGCAATGCCAAATTCATCTGTTATACAGGAAAATCAAATTTAGATTTATTAACCATGAAAATAACTTATTTATGGTTAACGATGGGTCCTTATCATATTGCAAGAATGAATGCAATTTCATCAATTATTGGGAAAGAAAATCTTAGAGTAATTGAACTTTGTTCTCAAGATGATCATAGCTGGGATTTAAAGAATTACGTTAGAAATTTTAACTATTTATGTTGTTTGCAAAATGAAATACTGAATCAGAAAAGCATAAAAAAAGCTTCGTTTTTAATAGAGAAATATCTTTCTGATTCTTACTCAGAAATAGTAATTAATGGATGTGGTTATTTTGATTCTACTTTATTCAATTTGCTAAAAAGAAATAAAAAATATTATGCAAAATTGATTTTATGGAGTGAGAGTACACTTCATGATAATCCTAATCCCTGGTATAAAATTCTTGCAAAGAAATATTTAACACATATTTATGACGGTGGAATAGTTGCTGGTAACACCCATTCTCAACTACTTGAAAAAATAGGTTTTAAAAAAGATTCAATTGCTGTTGTTGGAAATGTAGTTGACAATTCTTCATTTAATTCATCAGAAATTATTGAAAGAAAAAATTTTCTATTTGTTGGAAGATTGCTTTCTATTAAAAATGTCGATTTTCTAATTAAAGCATTTGGAGAGTTTAATTTACTAGTTAAAGATTGGAAATTAACTATTGTTGGAGATGGGCCTGAACGCTCAACTTTGGAAAAGTTAGTTATTGATTTAAATCTTAAAAATTCTGTCACAATTTTGGGAATATTGCAACCCGATGACTTAATAGAAGAATATCAAAAACACGCTGTATTTATTTTGCCTAGTTTAAGTGAACCTTGGGGTTTAGTTGTTAATGAAGCAATTGCATCAAATTTGCCAGTCATTGTTTCTGCAAATTGTGGCGTCGCTGAGGTATTTGAAAATGGGAAAAATGGTATTGTTTTTAATCCATACGACAAATATGGATTAGTTCAAGCTATGTTGAAGTTATATAAGTCAACCGAATTAAGAACCAGTTTGGCAAAAGAAGCTGTAAAAGTTCTTGATGATTTAAATCCACAAAAATATGCTGAAAAGTCAATTTTACATTTCCAAAAATTGCTTGTAGACAAGTGAATATAAAAGCAAAAGTAGTAATTATTTTAGTTGGTTTATTTCCAATTAGTTTGTTAATGACCTCACTCATTACAAATGCATGCTTACTTTATATTCCTTATTTAATCTTTCTTATTCCATTTAGTTTAATTTTTATAAAGTTTACTATTAAACGAGAGGAGTTAAACAAAATTGATTTAACAAGTGAGAATCATTCTATTATTTTTAAACTATGGCTTTTTCTTTCGGTAATTCAGTTATTATCTTTATTTTTTAACTCATTCGTTTATCCGTACAAACCGAATCTATTCTTAATAAATACATGGTTTTTAGGATTTATACTTACTGCAATTTTGACTAATTCAATCTTTAAGTATAAAAACGCCGTATTTCTAACACAGATAAGTCTTTGTTTATTAAGTTTCAATCGATTATATGTTGCAATCTTTTTGTTGGCATTGTTTTTATCTGATAATTCTCAAAATCTTGTAAAGAAATGGCTAAAATCGGTTCCTTTTGTTGTTGTAATTTTACTTTCTACAATTTATTTGAGGACAATGTTAACAACAAATAACCTTGAGTTCAATTCATCGGAATTCTTTCAAATTTTAACTAAAACAATTGAACGTCCAACATTTTCATTTCAAACTGATTCAAGAGTCTTACAATCAGATGTTAATTCAGATATTATTTCTACCTCTGATTTACTTGAGTCTATCATTCCAAGAATATTTTTCAAAGAGAAGAAGAGTTTTGAGCCTGGATTGGATATTAAATCCAAGTTTTGGCCTGAATTCAATCATAATCAAAATAGAATTCCTATTGGTTTTGTTGGGACTCATTATTTAATCTTTGGTGATTATTTATGGTTTTCTTTATTTATACATGGTTTTTTACTATCACTATTGCTAACGTTCATTATCACGAAAATTTCTCTAAATTTTCAATGGATAGCTATTTTTTTTGTTATTACTCAGTTAATAATTTCAGAACATGCTGTTTTTTATGTCTCATCTTGGCTTCGTGTTTTACCTGCTTTTTTAGTTGCTTTTGGGTTGCTTTATAAAATGAATAAAACGAAAACGGTGATGTTGTTGTATTCAGAAAGCTCAGAATATGGTGGAATTCAACGAATTACGAGTTTAATCAAAAAGCATTTTCTCGAACAAAATATTGATTTTAAGGAATTCGCTTATTCTGGAGAATCAAGCAGTTCAAAATTTTTATTTGGATTAAAAGTCATTCTAAACTCTGTTTTTTATAAAACTATTTTGGCAACTCATGTTCAGTTTCTAAAGATTTTTTCTTTTTTCAAATTGTATGATAAAATGATAGTTCTAACTCATGGAATTGAACTTGAAGCCGAAATTAAATCAACTAATAATTCAGTCGACGTTGTCTTTTCTAATTCTCTAGCTACTTCAAAAAAAAATCCATTTAAACAAGCTCAAAAACAATTTACGGTTCCTTATCCATTTTTATGGATAGGAAATGAATCAAAAGAAAAAACGGCAGAACCAACAGTTCTCATGGTTGGCAGACTTTCAGAGCATGATTTATATAAAGGTTATGAAAATGTTATTGATGCATGGAAAGATATTCAACAGAAAATCCCGAGTGCTAATCTTAAAATTATTGGGGAGGGAAATTTGAAAAATAGATTGAATGATTTAATCATAGAAAATAAGTTGAGTTCATCTGTTATTTTAACAGGTTTTCTTTCAGATGTTGAGCTTAAAAAGGCTTATAAATCTGCTTCTTGTTTGATATTGCCATCAACTAAAGAAGGGCAGGGCTTAGTTTATTTTGAAGCAATGTCAGCAGGGATTCCTGTGATTGGTTTAAAAAACTCTGTTTTGAATGAATTTATTCAACATAAAAAAGAAGGATTATTAATTAATGATTCAATCGAATCTATTCAGGACGCATTATTTCTTATATTAACAAATACTGATTCAGCTCAAGAAATGGGAAATAACGCTTATTCTAAAGCTTTAGAAATCCATCAAAAAAATGAATTTTTCGAACTTCTTGATAATGAACTAAACTATGTGTGGAATTCTCGGTCTATTTAAATTTAGACAATCAATTACAGATTCAGATCTTGAAAAATTCAGAAGTGCTAACCTGAAAATGACTCATCGTGGTCCGGATTATGCTGAAGTGCATCAAGTAAATGATCGGATTCTACTGGGGCATAATCGTTTATCAATTATTGATTTAGCGGAGGTTTCGAATCAGCCTTTTCGAAAATCCAACTCGGCTGACGCATTAGTTTTTAATGGTGAATTGTACAATTTTAAAGAACTTAGAACACAACTTGAAACTGAAGGATTAGCATTTTCAACAAAAGGCGATACTGAAGTTTTATATGAAGGTTTTAAAAAACGTGGACATTCATTTCTTGATGAAATGAATGGGATGTTTGCGTTCGCCTATTGGGATTCAATCGAAAATAAATTGAGTTTAGTTCGTGATCGACTCGGTATTAAACCGATGTACATTTTAAAATCCGATGATTATTTAGTTTTCAGTTCTGAAATTAGGCCGCTTCTTGCCTATTCTAAAAAAGCTTGGAGTTCAAAAACACTTCAGGAATGGCTGTTTTATCAGACGAATCCATCAAATCAAACTTATTTTGATGACTTAAAACTCTTATCTCCGGGTTCATGGCTCACTTGTTCTTCAAGTGGAGATATTCAGTCTGGAACCTATTATGATTTAAAATCTTCGTTTCATAAATCAGAAGATTTTAGCACTGAAAAATTACGAAATCTAATAACAGTTTCTGTAAAAGATAGATTAATAAGTGATGTTCCATTAGGTGCTTTTTTGAGTGGCGGAATCGATTCTTCAGTTGTTGTAGCTGCAATGCGATCCATTCACTCTGGATCAATATCAACGTTTTCTGTGGGATTTGACGATCCGAATTATGATGAAAGAATTTTTGCAAAAGAAGTATCAAACAAATTTGAAACTGATCATCATGAATTATTGTATTCCTCATCAGAGATTTTAGATTTAATACCGAAAGCTGTCGATTCCTTGGATTACCCAACTGGAGATGCAATTAATACTTGGCTTGTTAGCAAAGCAACAAAAGATGCTGGAATTATCGTTGCTTTATCAGGTTTGGGAGGAGATGAATTATTCGGTGGATACCCATCGTTTTCACGTTTTTCAAATCCTAAATTTTCTAAACCAGCTTTTTTAAAAACAGCCAATTATTTAGCAAAAATTTTTGGTAAAAGAAGTAGAGAATTTCAAAAAATTAAAACCCTGTTTGAATTAAAACCAGCAGCGTTCTCTCACGTAGCCGTTTCAAGAGCTGTTTTTTTACCAGATCAAATTGCTGAATTAGCTAAATCAGATTCGTTTCATCCATATAAATCGGGTATTGATGAGGTGATGTATCAAGAATTGAGCCAATATACGATTCCATTGCTATTGCGTGATGCTGATCAAGCTTCGATGGCACATGCTCTTGAACTTCGTGTTCCTTTATTAGATTATCGATTGGTGAATTATATGGCAGCCGTTAACCCTACTTATCGTTATTTACCTAATCGTCCGTATCCAAAATCCACTTTGGTTGAAGCCTTTAAAGATGATCTTCCAGAAATGGTTTACAAGCGGAAAAAGCAAGGGTTTGTCTTGCCTTTAGATAATTGGTTGCGAAATGAATTAAAACAGTTTGCTAAAGAATCCTTATTTGATTCTCCTTTAACAACTTTACTAGATGGTTCTGCAATTCAAGAACTTTGGGCTGATTTCTTACATCAAAAGTCCTATGTAAAATGGTCTATGATTTGGAGTTTGGTTATTTTGGGAAGATGGATGCAAACGAATCAGTTAAATGGTAAATAAATCAATTTTTGAATAATGAGTCCACTCCAAAAAGTCAATTCTTTAGGTTTAAACCCTTCCAGATACTACGAATTTGACGAATATTTTGCTAAAAACTACTTTTCGGAGTACGCTCAATGATTAAAGTTTTGCATGTAATTCCAAGTTTAGATCGGAAATCAGGTGGTCCAGCTCAGGTTATTTGGGATTACATTGAAGGTTCAAAAACTCAAATTGAGTATCAAATTTGTACGAATCGAGAAGGATTAAATAATCAAGATTTCAATCAACTTTCAGAAAAACATCAAATACCGATTCATCATTTTGATTATTTAGGCACTCATTCTACTAAGTTTTCATTTAGCTTGTTTTTTTGGTTTTTCAAAAACTACAAGCAGTTTGATGTCATTCATATTCACGCTGGTTTTTCACTAACTTCTGAGTTTGTTGGATTATTTTGTCGGATTTTAGGTATTCCGTTTATTTTTAGACCTTTAGGTACTTTATCGCCTTATTCCATATCAGCTGGTAATAGCTTGTTTAAGAACGTCTTTTTACCATTGGAAAAGATGCTTTTGCGAAATGCGTTTATTGTTCATTGTACTTCACCTCAGGAAGAAAAAGATGTTTATTTAATTGAACCAAATTGTAATTCTGTAATAATTCCACCACCAATTCTTTTTTCAGAAAATAAAAAAGAAAGCTTGAAAGTGAAGAATAATCAAGAGTTTAAGCTTGGATTTTTATCACGGATTCATCCGAAAAAGAATATTGAATTTATTTTTGAACTTCTGATTAAACTTCCAACTGTTAAACTTATAATTGCAGGTTCAGGCGATGAAACTTACTTGCATCAATTAAAAGAATTGATTTTAGAGAAAAGTTTAGCTAATCAAATTGAGTTTAGAGGATTTTTATCAGGAGAGTCTAAAAGGCAGTTTTTTTCTGAAATTGATTGGATGGTGTTGCCAAGTTTTCATGAGAATTTTAGTGTTGCCTCGGCTGAATCTTTAGGATATGGCATACCCGTTTTAAGTTCGACTTTTGTAGATGCTACTGATTTTGGTGAATCGAATGGAATTATTCGTTTAGAATTAGAACAAGAAAAATGGATTGAAACAATCCACGAAATTCAAAATGAATCAGCTGAAATCTATACTCAAAGACAAACAGAGGCAATCTTGTATGCAAAAATGCATTTTTCTAAATCGGTGGTTATGGATAAATTGATTACTTTGTATCAGTCTATTAAAAGAAAAACTAAAACACTCGAATGAATCTAACAGCTATAATTTTAACTTTTAATGAAGAATTAAATATTGAAAGAACACTTTCTGCTTTATTTAAGCTCGAAAGTGTTTTAGTAATTGATTCATTTAGTTCAGATAAAACGGTTGAAATTGCTCAGGGATTTCTAAATGTTAAAGTACATCAGAGAGTCTTTGATGAACACACTAAACAATGGGAATTTGCTAGATCTTTAGTAGAAACAGATTGGACATTAGCGCTAGATGCAGATTATCAAGTTTCTGAAAATGCCCTTTATGAAATACAGGAACTGGTAAAAAGTAATCCCAAAGAAAACGGATTTTATACTGATTTTTTATATGCAATTGATGGAAAAGTCATTAAATCGGGAATTTATCCACCAGTTTGTGTTTTGTACAAAACAGCATCCTGTGAATATCAAAAGGATGGGCACACACAACGTTTGTTTGTTAATGGTAAAACCGGAAAATTGAAAAACAAATGGATTCATGATGACAGAAAGTCCTTCATACATTGGATACAATCACAAGTAAACTATGCTCGATTAGAAGCCGAAAAATTAATCGAGATTCAAAAAGAAGACCTATCAAAAAATGATAAAATTCGACTTAATTATAAATTAACGCCGATTCTAGTGTTCTTTTATTGTATTTTCGCAAAAGGTGGGATTAAAGAAGGTATAGCGGGTTGGAAATATGCTTATCAACGCTTACTTGCTGAAATTATCCTACAATACTTTTTATTAGAATTGAAAAAATAATTCATGTACATCTTAGGAATTAATGCTTATCACGGTGATGCCTCAGCTGCATTACTCAAAGATGGCGAGGTTTTACTTGCTATTGAAGAAGAACGTCTCAACAGAAAAAAACACTGTGCTGGCTTTCCCATCTTAGCTATTCAATCTTGTCTAAATCAAGAAGACCTAACGATTTCAGATATTGACCATATCGCAATTTCAACAGATCCATCTGCGAATTTAAAAGAGAAGGTTTTATACAGTTTAACACGCATAACAAAGATTCATAAAATGTTGCGTGATAGACTTTCAAAAGTTACCAAAACTCGAGATTTGCGCTCTGATTTAGCCTTTCATTTGGGAATAGAAAAAACACAAATAAAAGCAGAAATTCATAACGTAGAACATCACTTAGCTCATATGGCTTCTGCGTTTTTTTCATCACCATTTAAAGAATCAATTGTTTTGTCTTTAGATGGAATGGGCGATTTCGTTTCAGCAAAATGGGGCTTTGGAAAAAACGGAAAATTCAGCGATGATGATCAAGTTGAGTATCCTCATTCAATTGGATATTTGTATACGGCAACGACACAATTTTTAGGTTTCCCTTATTATGGTGATGAAGGAAAAGTAATGGGATTAGCTCCTTATGGAGAACCTAAATTTCTTGAAGAATTTCGAAAAATTATTACAACTGATTCTAAAACAATAGGATACAAACTCAATTTGGATTATTTCTTGCATCATTCTCAAGGCATTGAAATGCAATGGGATGATGGTCAGCCGACAATAGGAAGAATGTATTCTGATAAATTTATTGAAGTGTTTGGCTCTGCAAGAGAATATGGTTCTGAGTACACTCAACACTATATCGATATTGCGGCTTCCATGCAAAGAAGAGTTGAGGAAGTCTGTTTGGAGATGATTCAAAAACTTTCAGAAAAATACAATTCATCCACGATATGTTTGGCTGGCGGAGTTGTTTTTAATTCAGTAATGAATGGAAAAATTCGTTTAGAAACATCAATTCGAGATATCTATATTCATCCAAATGCTGGGGATGGAGGAACTAGTCTTGGTTCTGCTCAATTTGTTTATCATCAATTGTTAAATCAACCTGTGAAACAAAGTATAGAACATGCCTATTTAGGTTTAGAATATTCAGATTCACAAATTAAGGAAGCCTTAAATAAATTCGGAATAAATGATTTCGATTATTTGACGGATCAAGAATTGTTTGACCAAACTGCACTATCAATTTCAGAAGGAAAAGTCGTGGGTTGGTTTCAAGGAAGAATGGAGTGGGGGCCAAGAGCTCTAGGTTCAAGAAGTATTGTTGCCGATCCAAGAAGAACGGATATGAAAGACATTTTGAATGAGCGAATTAAAAAGCGTGAAAAATTCAGACCGTTTGCTCCATCTGTAATAGATTCCTCCATTTCAGAGTATTTTGAACAAGATTACCCTTCACCAACGATGTTAATGGTTTATCAAGTTAAAGAGGAAAAAAGAGCGGTATTACCTGCAATTACTCATGTTGATGGAAGTGGGCGTTTGCAAACTGTTCACAAAGAACATCATCCCAAATATTATGGTTTGATAGAATCTTTTGGCAAATTAACTGGAGTTCCTGTTGTGTTGAATACTTCATTTAATGAAAACGAACCTGTTGTTTGTACTCCTGAGGACGCAATAGAATGTTTTCTTAGAACGAAAATGGATGTCTTAGCAATTGGGAATTATATTATTCAGAAATAAGTTTAATCCGTAAAGTCGTTTTTTTTCACATTGTACTCTTTGTAATCCTTCGATTTTTCCGAATATTTTGATGAAAACTACTTTTTGGCTAATCTCAGAAATATAAACTCAATGATAAATGCGATAAATAAGTAAACAAAAACGATTAATAAAGTAAGCTCTTATGAAAAATGTTAATTCATCGATTCTAGTATTATTTTTTGTACTTTTGTTTAGTTCTCATTCATCGCTACTTGCACAAACATTTGATTCAACAAAAGTTTATGTTGTTATTAAAAATGATGGTGCGCGCTATATTGGTAAAATAACTTCAGATAGCCCAAAAGAAGTAATTATTATAACAAAGGAAATTGGCCCTATAGCGATTCCAAAACATGAAATTAAACAAATAAAGGAATATTTAGAGGGTGATGAATACTCAAAAGAATTGTTTTCAACTCGCTATTTCGTTTCTACGAACGGTTTGCCCATTAAAAAAGGGGATAGTTATTATCAGTTAACTTTATTAGGCCCAGATATTCAATTTGGTATAGCAGACAATTTTGGAGTAGGTCTTATTACAACATGGATTGGAAGTCCAACAGTTATTTCAGCTAAATTTTCTGGAGACCTTAAAAAAGATATTCACTATGCAATTGGAACCCTGATTGGTGGAACCTTATGGGAAGGAATGGGTGGAATTTTTACAGTTCTGCCATTTGCGTCTATTACTTATGGTGATGAAAAAGGTAATTTTAATATTGCATCTGGCTATGGATATATCTCAGCAGATGGCGAGTCGAGAAGCCAATTTATGATTTCATTTGGAGGAATGAGAAAGGTTACAAAAAATGGAACCTTAGTTTTCGACTCATTTGCTTTTCCAACTTCTACGACAACGTATTTTGTATTTGTTCCGGGTTTTAGAATACAAACAAGTGCAAATACCGCATTTCAATTAGGATTTCCAGGAGTTTTAACACTTGAAAATTCTACACCATTAGGTTTTCCAATGTTTAGTTGGTTTAATAAATTTTAATACAGACATGAACATCTTAGGTATTTCCTGTTATTATCATGACGCAGCTGCTACCCTAATTCAAAACGGGAAAATTGTAGCAGCGGCTCAAGAAGAACGATTTACTCGTAAAAAACACGATGCTGATTTTCCAATAAATGCTATTGAATATTGTCTCAAACAAGGAAAGATTC
>CAZNTR010000005.1:53619-56421 GCA_964575925.1 uncultured Chitinophagales bacterium | reverse complement strand
ATGAAATAGGATTGGAAATCCAAAAATAGATTCACAATCAAAATCCAGATAAACATAATGGCAACTAAGTAGAATACCGTTCTGATTCGCAGTTTTTCATAATCTTTATCTTGAATCGGTTTAAACCAATGACCAAAGTTTGCTAAAAAAAATCCCGTAAGCACCGGAATAAACCAAGGAAATTCAACCAAAGCCCAAGCGCCATAAGCCATTAATCCAATTCCAACTAAACCACTAAATCCAAAGACTTTTGTCCATTTTCCTGTTGCAATAAAACTCACTAAAATGGCAATCAGTAGAAATAATTGAAAAACCATTTCATCTACAGATTGTTTGGGATAGCGAATAAGAATATAAACCGTTCCAATTGGTATGAACAAATTATCGGAACCTTTTAGTGAAAGAAGTTCAAAACCAGTAACAAGAATGGCTACATAAATTCCGCATAAACTTGCTTTTCCAGCACCAACATCTGTTAGATGAAGCATTCCCTGTTCCGTTATTAAAAACGTGATGAGAAAAAACATCACGGTTCCTTCAATACTTTTGCGCTCTTTTTCAACAAGAAATAAAAAACGACCGTAATTCGTGCCAACCAAAGCCGCCATAGAATCGGAAATCGATAAAATGAGCAAACCAATTAAATAATAATCCGGCTGATGATAATAGTGAGCGAAAATCCAGGTGAAATAAACCGCCAAAGGAAAAAAGATTCCACCTGATGAAGGTCGATCGATTCCGTGAACCGATTTAAGCATATTCATTTTTTTTGAACCGAACAGAATTCCCACAAATCCGATACACATCAACAAAACGGCCCAATGTGTATTAAAAACATATGAAAACGACAGCGTTACCATTCCACCAAAGAAGTGAACGAATTTTCTTGTGACTTCAACTTTTGGTTTTATGGTTATGCGAAGCACTTCAGCAATCACAAAAATACTGATGAACAAGCCGGAGATAATCCCCATTCGAATGAGTTCTTGCTGTCCAATTCCTAAATCAGGCATGTTTTTTCTCCGAAATAAAGAATTTTGAATAAAACCACGCTTTGTCCTCAGTGTGTAATTGTTCTGATAATTCTACATCCGTTTCCCACTGTTCTAAAAACGAATTCATGTTTCTCAAAGCTACCAAGTTCCAATAAGCGACTTTTGCAGTAGCACCGGAATTCGAAAACAATTGATCCGAAATCTTCTCAAACTCTTCTTTCGACATGTATTCAAAAATATCGGAAAGATTGAATCGCGTAAAAGCGTTTGGATATTTTTCCATGGCTTCTGAAACACCACAATGTATTAACTCTAATTTGGGAAGATTTTTTTTGATGAGTTCTACATTCTCTTTCTGCAAATAATGCGGCAGACTTTGCTTAAAACTTCCCGTTAGTATGTAGGTCAAATACGGATTTGAATGCGTTGGAATTCGAGTTAGAGCGTGTTTAGTGCGGTTTAGAATCATTTCTCCGGGTGAAGTTTCGGAGTAATTAAAAAACTCAGCATCTCTTCCCATTTTTCCCATTACTTTTTTACTGAAAAACACTTTAAATAAACTTCTCCAAAGAAAACTATCCCAATGTTTGGTGTAAAATACTTCTTGTTCTTCTAAATTTTTAGGTTCCAATAAAGCATTCACTTTCTTTTTCCCATGAATAAAAGGCAACAAACGAGTTCCGAATAATTTCAGATAATTTTCGAACTTCCCTTGATGAATTATTCCATCCGAAACGCCAATCAAAAATGCATCCCAATACTGAATGGTTTCTGGCAATAAATCTTTTTTGAGCTTATCGTAAGTTTCTAATCGTCCTTCACTTTCTGTTATTCCTAAAAAGGACAAGAGGTTTTCATAAGAAAGATTCAAAAACGCAGCTCTTCTTAAATCACAACAAGCTAATTGGGCAGGATTAAAATCAACGGCAACTACTTTTTTTGGATTAGCACTTAACACACTAAACGAATTGTCTCCCGCTGAGGCAATCGATAAAACAGTTTCGTTTTCTAAAGGATGAAGTGCTTTGAGTAGCAATTCTGGGTCTTCCCAACAATTCGCATAACGAATAAAATCAAATTTTGCTCTTTCTTCAATACTACGCATGAGATTCTTCTTCCTCTAAAATTGAAATAATTCCTGTTGTTCCATCCATTTCTACCCACATATCGTTTTTCAGAGTTTTCATGATATTTGGGACACTTACGATTGCAGGAATTCCCATTTCTCTGGCAACAATGGCGGCATGACTCAATAAGCTTCCTCTTTCGATTAAAATCGCTTTGGCTAAGGGAAAAATTGGAGTCCAACCGGGATCTGTTTTTTCCGCAACCATAATACAACCGTTTAGTCCTTCAATATCCGTTGGAGAATAAACCAATTTTACTTTTCCTTTAACAACACCTTTTGAGCAGCCAATTCCTGATAAATCGCCTTCCACTAAACCATATTCCATTTCTTGAATCTGATTAAATGAATTGGGATTTCCGTACGATTGAATCCGTTCTGGTAAATCTAATGATTTGGCTTCTTCCCATTCAACTTTTCGTTTATTCACCAATTCTTGAAGGGAAAGATCCGACAATGTGCCCGATGAAAATTTAAACAACTCGCTTTTACTTAAGAAAAAGATGTCTCTTGGCGATTCCAATAAGCCATTTTTATAATAATATTTTCCCCATTCCACAAAGATTTCACGAATTTTGGCAAATAAACGAGTCCGTTCGAAGCGTAAATTTTCTCTTCCTTTCACTCTGTTTCTCGCTTGTTTTAGCATAAGATTAAAGAGCCATTTTTTTGGAGAAAAGC